>CBFHYB010000021.1:17023-18753 GCA_965659915.1 Candidatus Thalassarchaeaceae archaeon | reverse complement strand
TGCAGATTGGTTTTTTGTTCTTGCATACACCGATAAGGAGGCTGGCTACAAAGGCATGTCAGGATTCATCGTTGAATCTAATTGGGAAGGAGTCAGCATTGGCAAGAAAGAAGATGTCATGGGGCAACGTTGCTCTGATACGCGCTCAGTGATTTTCCAAAATGTGAAAGTGCCTGTGGAAAATCTCGTTGGAGGCAAAGAAGGAAATGGATGGTTCAATGCAATGAGCGCTTTTGACCTCTCAAGACCCTGTGTTTCCGCACACGCGGTAGGAGTTGCTCGAGCGGCTTACGAACATGCACTTGCCTACTCCCTAGAGAGAGAGGCTTTTGGTAAACCAATTTTCAATCACCAAATGATTATGGCAAAACTCACCGATATGAAGACAAATATTGAGGCTGGGAGAATGCTGGTATGGAAATCTGCTTGGCTTGCTGATAATGGACAGCCGAATACCGAGGCTGCCGCTCATGCCAAGCGTTTTTGTGCTGACATGGCAACTGAAATTACTATTGAAGCCGTGCAAATTTTTGGTGGATATGGATATTCAGAGGAATATCCGGTTGCCAGATTGATGAGAGCCGCAAAGGTCTTCCAAATCTACGAAGGTGCTTCTGAAATCCAGAGACTTATCATTGGCCGTGAAATCACTCGCTAATTAACACAATTAGAATTATTGATTTATAGGGTTAAAACCATCAATAACTGACAGTTCGCAATAATGTGGGTAGCCAAAATAGACAGGTTGTATCCATTGCTGAATGGATAGTTCTAGCAATTGTTGTGCTAGCAACGATAACTTTGGGGATAGAAGAGGAAACTGAGACTACGGCTGACCTTGAAATATCAAATATCTCAGGAACTATAATTCTCTCAACTAGAGCATCAATGGATACTCTTGGATTAGATGATTACGACCGCGGGGCTATAGCTACTATCAATATGGATTCAATTTCAGTAATCAGTGAAGGCTGTACAAACTGTGTAAATACACCAACTGGCTTACAGATAAGTGGTAATGTGAATCTTACTGAACTGATTGATGATGCAGGCCGTTTAGGAAGAATTGAAGCGGAATTGGATTTCAAATATCTTAGAGAGGAACTAGATAATGGTATGATTGCAAGAGAGTGGTTATCCATTGACTGGGATGCAGGAGATATTTCACAACATTGGGAGTTGATGATCGCCCATAATCCACCAAAATGGGAGCCAGAGGGGAGATACGATTCTTCCTTTGTTACAGATGATGGGGAACAACATAGTCGTACAGGACCTTGGATAATAATTGAAGAATTAACGAAAAATGTTCAGAATACTCGTGGCTGCCTTCCAAACAGTTTCACCTGCAGTTCTTTGACTACACATGACATAAATTTGACTTCAACATTCAAACAAGTTACCATACCAGTCAGTATCCAACACCCAAATAATTGGGAAATTATTGAAGGTGAACCTCAAACAAACAATTCACCAACAGATGTAGGAGGCATTCGAGAAATGATGGAGTTAGGTGGCGAAGTTGACGAAGATAGCCCTTGGTGTATTTCGACAGAGGAAGATATAATCGCCTCAAAATCTTGGGAAATTGCTGATTCAAGTGGCCCGATTATCTCTCCAATGGGTATCTGGTTTGAGGCTGTTGGATTACCTAGTAGTTCATTCACACCCACCTCAGGAATATGGAATGAAGTCAATTTTCAAACTCAAGATTGTGGTTCATTAATGGA
>CBFHYB010000021.1:13619-16923 GCA_965659915.1 Candidatus Thalassarchaeaceae archaeon | reverse complement strand
AGTAGTTCATTCACACCCACCTCAGGAATATGGAATGAAGTCAATTTTCAAACTCAAGATTGTGGTTCATTAATGGATGATGATGGAAACTTAATATTTGGTGTTTCAATATCAAAATAGATGTTTTTTTGGAAAAAATGTTAGAGGATGGGTAATAAAACAAGACCTACTCGCGGGAGCGTATGAAGAGAACTAGTCTATTTATTGTAATTATGATGGCATGTATGTCATTTTCACCAGCTATAGCACAAATACCAGCACCAAATGACACAACCACCCTGAATAATGTGACTTCCACTTTGAGTATTGATGGCTATGTGACCACCAAAATTGCCAGTGTAGGTTCTGATGTAGAAATAATGGCTCTAACAAGAGGGCACACAGGCTCTACTATAGTGACTGCTGATATTATCAAATATCCAGATATTGATCCGATTGACTTGATGACTTCTGCTACTTTGCCTGGCTCAGGTGTTGTCATAGATACAGTTGTAATGACCCAAGCTGGAGTTCACGATAACGATAGTAACACTATGACTTGGGAGGGTATATACAGCATTCCAAGCAACTCTGTTGGAGGTGTATATGGTGCTAGAGTGATTGCTGAAGATGGAAATTTAGTAGCAACTGATGACCCCACACAATTGAGTCGGGTTTTACGTAGCGAATTTGAGACTGTTCTCCAAGCCATTGATGATGCATGGGACTCAGCAAATCCTTGCTTGGAAATAAAAGGTGAATTCGATTCTTTGGAGAACATTGTACAAGCGAACGGTAATTGGTCCACATTCGTGGCTGTAGCAACTGAAGGGCAGGGCTTTGGTGGAAGCCAGCAATTATGGGATTCGATGATTAATGCTGGGCACAATCAATACAATATGTCGGCCGGTGCTGACTTCCTAACTGCTTTGATGGAGTTCTTCGATTCAGATGATATAGGCGCTGGCATGTCATTTATCACAGGACTATTGCTTTATTTTGGGGAATTTCCAATTCCTAGGACATTTGATGATTTTGGAGATGCTGCAGACTATGCTAAAACCTTTGATGCAATAGAAAATTACACCAGATTTGAAGGAACTGGAGATTTTGAATCCGCTTACAACGCACTAGTTGGTAGTAACGAATGGGTAGCACTGAAGCAGGCTATGGATGATCTTGCAAATAGTACCAAAGAGGCCGAAGCGATACAAACAATTCTTCATAATTTTGCCCTACTTACTGTTTCGGGACATCCAGATGCAATTATTGATGCATTAGAAGCTTGGGTTACACCATTAATCGACGGAGACTTTGATAATATGACACCAGTACAAGTTTTGATTGTTCGCTGGTTTGGTATGGCTGAAAAACTAGGAGAAACTGATATTGTTGATACTGATGGAGACGATGTGCCTGATCAAATGATATGGGAATACGAGAAACTACTGGAAACTAGTGAAGGGCAGGCATGGACTGCTAACATGGAATCCGGTTCCTCTTCATCTTATGTCAATGACGCTTTCGATAATTTCAACACCCTACCAGAAGATATCATCAACGATCTTGCTGATTCTTTCAGGGATCCCGTATGGAATGCAACTGGGGAAACCCTAGGTGAATTTGGGCAATGGATGGATAATGCAACTTTTGGTGACAAACACCTGGATTGGGAGCCTAGTGAAGAAGAAGAAGGTGAATCATCAGAATCTGATTCTGTTGTTTTTGAAGAATTATATGATGTTAGAACTACTCTCTATAATTCACATATTCTTGATATTGGAATCGAATTAAGATATTGGGGCCCTTACAATGAAAGTGACTATCCAAGTCAATATTCTATGAATATGACAAATAATCACGGAGTTACAATAAACACTATATTGGAACAAAGCAGTAATGACAGGTCAAGATACATAGGGCGCTTGACTGCTGAAAGCGTAGGCGAAGTAGTGTGGGCATTCACACAACCTATGGAAAATTTTAATGGAGATATGTCAAGAATGGAAGGAGCTAATCTCAGACTAGAAAATATGAGGCCTTCTATGCTGGAGGCAATGTCATACGAAGGTGCTGATGAGACTTTCATTGTCTCTGCATTGGGAGTTGTTGTTGAACAAGATGAAACAACTCTAGTTAGCGCACCATATTCTTTGAGTGCCACTTCATACAATTATACCGGACCTGTAGAGAACGCTGAAGTTGATATTGCAATTCTACGAATTTCACCTCAACTTGCTGAAGAGGCCGTTGGGCAATTCTCACCTGATGGAGATGTGGAAATTACCTCGATTGAAGGACAGATGAATGGCCCGGCGATGGAGTTCTCTGGAAATTATACTGGTAATGACCTCGCAGGGGATGTTAGTGTGACTATCAGCCCATACAGTGGTCATGATGACGACCGAGAATACCCACAAGCATCCAGTTTGGAAAATGATATCGAAGTTGCTGGCTCAGGTTCATCATGGGACGCTAGTAACCAAATCGGATCTATGCCACCCCCACCAGGAGGTTTAGTAGATGTTACAACTTCTGGAACTACTGTAAATGGCCTTGAATTCAAAATTATGAAGCAAGTCCCACTTCCAGACACTTCCGGCTGTGCCAGAACCGAAGGGCACGCCCACAGCGGGAATCACGTTGACATCGGATGGAGTTATGAGAATTTTAGGAACGATGAAGGTGAATTCGATAAACCTGAACTCAGCAATGTGGAAGTTGATTGGGGTGACGGGAATACCGACGAACGGCAAGCAGGATCAACAGATCAAGACGGCTGGTGGAGCCATGACTATTCTACTGGAGACGGTGTTGATGAATATACCATTGTCATCACTTACTCTGATGATGATGGAAGGGAAGTTATCCATTCTCAAAACGTTACTGAAGACCAAGGGTTCTGGCGTAATGGAGAAGATGGAGAGGGATGGTTTGAAGGGTACTTCGAAAAAGGTGAATGCGAACTAATCCGAACACAATCCGTAATGCCAAATGCCCTAATAATTGATGGATTTTTCACTGATGGGCCCATGGAAGTAATGGAAGAACAAATTCTGACCACCAATCAGAGTGGGGGGGTCAGCATGACCACCACTCCAACCTTGCCAGGGGCATACCTTAGCATTGTACAGACCAAAAATGTTGGAGAAAATGGAATCACATATACTGGAATGGGAATGAATGTCGCTGTTGTCACAGAAGCATCTCTTGCTTTTGGTGGTTTGACCCAAGAAACTACTTTGTCAGGGATACCTGTTTACTCGGTGCAAACGGGGGTCAGTGGTTTGACCACAATCTCTGTTACTCCATCGGGAGTGAGTGA
>CBFHYB010000021.1:0-13520 GCA_965659915.1 Candidatus Thalassarchaeaceae archaeon | reverse complement strand
AAATAATTACAATGTCAGCCTGTTGATTGAGCCAATGGAAATGAAAAGTGCATTCCAAAGCATTGATGCTGATGATTGGGGAGAAAAAGAAGAGCATACACTCGAATTCCAACAAGGTGACACAACACGCTCACAAGAAGTAAGAATCGAGGCACCTATCTCTATGATAGCGGCAATGATATTGGAAGAAGGTGAATTATTTCCCACTGCTATTAGTGTTGGTCTGATTCTAAACAACCCTGAAGAATTGAATATGACTGGGGCACTTGGACCAGGGCAAGTCACAAATATCGCTCTTAGAAATGATACAGCCTCACGAATACTAGCTATGGCTGCCCCACGCAGTGGTTTTGACCCAGCCACTCTAGACTTATCATCCATGACTGAACTATTCTATGAGGAAGGAGTGAGGGAAGAAGTTGGATGGATTCCTGTCGAGCAGGACCTAGAAAAAATTTGTGAAAAATTCGATGGTTGGGGTGAAGAGCGCTGGGAAAATTCCACTTACAGCAATGTAAGATTATCTCTGAGACAAGAAATGAAGTCCGAATTTGTTCCTAAACAATCTCCATGGCCTAATTATGACCCAATCAATGCAGTACTAACCAACAATGATGACGGCTCTCTAGTCACTCCGATTTCAGATTGGACACAAGAAACCGATGGTCGTTACTACGCCAATTATGATCTAGATGAGGGGATAAATTACCTTCTCAACTCTACTACAGATTATGGTGGAATGTTTGAATTTGAATTATCTTACGAAGAAGGTTGGCTAAACATTGAACGGAATAATGATGACAGATTATGCTTAGGGGATAATGAAGAAATGTCTGACGATGAAGTCTTTGACATGTTTGATGATTTCTTTAGTGATTTCAGTTCTGTTGCATGGGGGCAAGGATCAAGTGCAGATTTACGGCTTCCAATTCTTTCATCTCCCGGTGATGATTACACTGTATTAGCTATGGTTCAGATAGGTGAAGGTGAGAATGCAACAATGGTATCAGCATGGGGTTCAGAAATTTCAGTACCAAATCCAGAGCCGCCTCAAATGGAAAATCTCACTCTCTCTTTCAGTCCTGCAAATCCACTACCCAATGACATTGTTCAAGTTACTGCAACCGATGAAGGGGGTCAACCTGTTGAGGATTTATCTTTCACTGTTGTAAAAGATAACCAAACCCTAGTCGCTTTGATATCAAATGATTATGGACAAGTAGAATTTGTAATTCCTGAAGGTATCATTATTGTAAGGGCTTCAGGAAGCAATTACTACCCTGCTGAGCTCACTATTAATGTCACTGAAAACGGAACTACCATTCCTTCTGACAATGATGGAGATGGCGTTGATGACAGCGTTGATGAATGCTCAAATACACCAGCTGGCACTACAGTTGATGAAGTGGGTTGCCCTATTGTAATCATACCACCTTCAGATACAGATGGAGACGGTGTCAATGACAGCGTGGATGAATGTCCAAACACACCATCTGGTGTTACCGTTGATTCAGTTGGGTGTGAAATTGCGCCCCCAATTATGGATGCAGATGGTGATGGTGTTAGTGACCGAATGGATACATGCCCAAACACGCCATCTGGTACCACAGTTGATTTCATCGGTTGTGCAATCAATGATGAAACGGATAATACTGATAATACCGACAATAATGAAAATACAGGCAGCACCAGTTCAAGTGATCCGACCATAAGTACTACCATAATCATGGCAATTATTACAGGTCTGATATTGATGTCAATCGGTGTTGCCACATTGATTCTCTTTAGAAGGAGACAAAGTGATGATTTTGGCTACGAAGAGGAGTTAATGTTTGATTCTCCAGAACGACCCCCACCGAACATCAGAGGAGAAATGATGGATGGATATGAGGTCATAGAATATCCGCAAGGCACAGATGCATGGTGGTGGCGAGACCCCGAAACTGGCCACTGGATGGAATGGACATAAATCTAAATATCATTTATTACCTAAATGAGGTAGCAATATGGTAGCATTCAATTTCCGCCATATTTTACTAGTGATTATGCTTTTTTTCTCTAGCATGCTGCTTTTCATTCCTGTAGAACCAACAATGAGTACTGATGTACTATTTGATGACCCGGTGAAGGAACGAATAGAAAATGAACGAATAGATGTTGAACATTCATCAGAACTTATACTATTATTTCGGCATGATGATGGAAACGAATTAACGAACAATTTGACCCGCGTCCAAAGTTTGATCCAACTTGAAATAGAAGCAATGGATGGTTCCAACTCAAGCACCTCTTTTGATTCAGAAGATGTTAGATTAAATAGAATTGAATCGCCATTAATGAGATGGTCAGAAGCTTTTGCTTCACGAAACAGGTCACTGGAGAATGCAACAAGGTGGGTTGATGTACTACAACCAACCATTGCGGATGGATGGTGTGGAGAAAATTCAACTGATGAAGAGAAAACCGCTTTTGAAGCAAGTATGTTGATGCTACCTCAAGACTCAAATTATGGGGTTGCGTGTCCTTCCTTCTCAGGAGCATCAGCAAATCAACCACCTGCAGCAAATGAATTATTGTGGTTAATTTGGTTAGAAAGTGATGACGATGTTACTGATTGGTCAGAGTTATCAATTTGGGCAGAAAAAATCAGTGAAGAAACCGAATTTGAAGTATCCCCAGTTGGGATGAATATGTTATTTCAAAAATCAAAGGAAATGGCTGAAAATGATTTCCAAGTAATCCTGCCAATGACACTAATATTGCTATCGCTAATTCTTTTCTTTTGGATGAGAGATTTTCTTCTTACTACCGTTACTCTTGGAGGAGTGGCATTAGTCGTATGCTCTGAAATCGGATTTTTATCATTAATTGGATTTGAATTTTCTATACTTGATGGAATTGCTATTCCCATTATTATGGGGGTTGCAGTTGATGGAGTATTTTGGTATTGTAAATCATCACGGAATAAAGAAGAAGTGCGCAGTATGCTATTTATTGCTATGATTACGACCATTGCGGCAGTATCATTAGCAATTTTTTCACCTATTCGTGCAAATCGATCTATTGCTTTGGTGATGGCAATTGGCATATTTCTTGATTGGTTGCTAACTCGTTTTGTGCTAGAAAAATTTTATCTCAGTAGACGTGCATCCAATAACTCATTTTCATCTGAATCTCCAAAAATCCATCCTTCACTTTCTTGGTGTTGGCCTGTCTTTCTCTTAATGCTAGCATCTATTGCAGTAATTGCCCCTAGTGGAGTCGAAGTATTTGATATTCAACAACTCCTTCCAGAGGATGACCCTGGGTTTGAAGAAATTGATGAATTGCAATCAAAATATATGCTAGCAACAAGCACTACTGCTTGGATTGTTGTTGATGTAGAGGGAGACTCAACAGAGGATTTGCAAATGGTTAGAGACCTTCAACATCAAATTGGTCAGCACCCGAGTGTAATTTCATTTGACACGGGTCTAATCAAAACCCCTATGGTTATGGGAATACCTGATAGTGGTATTGCAGAAACATCCATTGATCAAGTAGTTGAGATGAGTACCGGTACGATAATTCTTGATGACGCAAGACTACAAAGAGATGGTGTTACAACTGGAATTTCAATTGCAGTATTGATTGATGTACAGAATGCAGATGCTGGCTTAATCTTCGCTGATGATGTTGCAGAACTGCTAACTCAAATGGAAATTCAAGGAGATATTGGCGGTGATTTACCAACAGGTGGGGGACTCGCACGTACATTTGAAGAAAATAGGGTGAACCAGATATTATTTGCTGGATTAGCAATTTTAGTAGCATCAGCCTTTGTAACGAGAACACCCTCAAGAGCAGCCCGCATAGCAATTGGGACGGTTGCAATAGGTTTGGCAGTCGATGGATTGGCTAGCTTATTTGGGGGCCGGAGTATCAACACGGCCCCCACTGTCCTTTTGGGAATGGGGTTTGCCGCAGATTATCTATCACATGCTAGTGCTGAACACCTACCGACAAAAAATGATACCATGGCTAGATGGGGTGCTGGAACTACTTCAATTTCAATCTTCTTTTTACTTGGGTTTGCTACTTGGCCACTTGCAAAAAATGCAGGACAATTATTGAGTATCAGTGTCTTGATTTCAATTATTTTAGCAAGCTTCCTTTCCCTAACTCATATTTTGAAAATAAATCATAGTGAAGAAGAGTGATTATCAATTCGGCCATTAAATAAATTGCTGAATAATTGTGCGAACACGGGTTAATATCCTCAAGCAGGCAGCCAACCCTCATGCACGAAAGTATCAACGTCCTTGGCACCGACCTTGCACCATGCTCAATGGACCCTCTCACGGGTTGGCACCGAGATGGGTGCTGTAACACTGACAAGACCGACCGGGGGCTCCATGTTGTATGTTGTATTTTAACCAAAGATTTTCTTGAATTCGCTCGCTCAAAAGGTAATGATTTGATTACTCCAGCCCCTCAATTCAACTTCCCAGGTCTTGTGCCAGGTGACAGGTGGTGTGTATGTGCTCAAACATGGATGGATGCAGCCGAAGAGGGCGTAGCATGTCCAGTTAGCCTAGAAAGCACTCACGAAGAGGCGTTAGCAATCATTCCTCTTGACCTATTGGAAGCACATGGTGAATGAGTGCGTGACATTCATGGCCCTGACACCATTCAGGTTCATGGCTGAACCATCCCCACGAGTGTTCGCCATCGCACTCACGACGTTAATGCTACTCTCTGGCTGCCTCAGCACTGGCAACGACTCCTCTACAGACCCTCCTAACGACCCAATTGATGATATTCTAGGATGCATGAATGAAAACGCGACTAATTACGATTCAAATGCCACGGTTGATGACGGTTCTTGTGAGTTTGAGGAGGAAACTCCTGAACCGGGTTGCCCAGATGGCTTTGAGCCATATAGCGAAGATGAATTGGTAATTTACGAAGGATTTGAGGAAGTGGAAGACGATGACCCACAAAACACCATTTTCAAGCGCTGGGAAGGGGCTCCCGAAGAAGGCTATACAATTGTCACTGAGGTGTCACGGTCTGGTACCAAGTCGTTTAGGGTGAACATTACACCAGACGACCAAACTCAGAGTGGCCCCGACAGACCAGTGAAGAATAGGGCAGAGTTTGGTATCAATGCAGGACATGGTGAATGTATTGACATCTGGTATGGTTGGTCGTTCATGATTCCAGAAGACTACATCGTCAATCCAGAGAACGGAACTGGATTCAATGTAATTGCACAGTGGCACGATCAAACCGGTGACCCAGATAACCGCTCAACAGCAAACCCACCTCTCTCAATCGTCTATGGAAGCCGTGATGGGCAAACGGGAATCGGATTCAAGTATGGTTTGAATGATGTGAATCGTCACTTCATGGCTGAAATTCCAATTGACAAAGGAGTTTGGTATGATTTAGTTTACCACATCGGGTGGTCAATGGCTGAAGACGGCTACACCGAAATCTGGCTTAATGGAGAATCAATTACGAATGGCACTCTGACTACGGGGCCAAACATGCATAATTGGCGACCCCATTATTGGAAAGCAGGGCTCTATCGGGGTGAGGTCGGCCAAGATTCTACTTTGACGAATAATTCAATTTTCTTTGACGAATTCAGAATTGGAATGACATATGATGCAGTCGCTCCGTCATAGACGAGCATGATAATGAAGGCGAGATTAGATTCCTAAGTTAAAGCTGATTTTATTAATAATAATGATTAAATTGGAGACTTTTGGGTTGAAATTACCTAGCAATGATTGAATCTATCCACCACAACTCTCTTTGATGAAGTGGGGGATTCGCAATCATGAAGATAAGAGCCGTGCTGCTGTCAATTCTGATGCTGGCAACGATTCCAAATCTGTTGGTTAACCCAGCAACTGCTGGACAAGTTACTAATTTTGGTATGACTGGGCAACCGTCTTCAGTTAACATCACATTCACTTCACCTGGCTATGATATCAGTAGCAATTTCACTTTAGGTGCCAATGAAGTTGTTAGTTGGGCTGAATTTGATGTCAAAGGCTTGCCAGATAGCCTTGGCAACACCCCCAACACAATTTCAATTGATGTAGGTGATGACCAAGATTTGGAATGGGCCTTCGGAGGCCCAGGGAATGGAACATTTGGTCATTTGAATGAACTTTCAAATGGCTGGTCAGGAGTAGGAGTTAATGTGTCAACGGGATATAACACAAGTTATTCTCTACGCCTACCACTCAACGCAACGATAAATTCTGCCAGTGTCAATTTCTCAACCCTTAGTGAACTCACGCTCTCGGGCAACAATATGCGCGACGCCTACATCCACAATCCAAATCCCACTTGGGGAAATGCCACCTACAAGGATTGCAATTATGGAAATTCAACAATAACTGTAGTTGGGAAAACTGAATGGGCGAATTGGCATATTTATCGCAGTTTATACTGGTTTGACCTCACTCAACTTCCCTCAGTCACTGTACTAGATGCAAATCTCTCTTATTGGGTTGATGATGTCTCTAACAATGCAAACACAGGACAACCAGTTACCGCCCAACACACCTACACTGTTCGACCACTTCTAAAGGACTGGATTGAAGGATTAGATTACAATGTTCAGGTCACACAAGGACCTGGCGTCACATGGAATAAAGCAATTGATAATTTGACTGGAACTGATTACGCGTGGAGTTCTGTTGGTGCTTCAAGCACCCTTGACCGTGGCGCTACTGTTGCAAGTATTACTGAAAGTCCAGCTAACCTTGAGCAAACATGGATGGAATTCAATTCTCAAAGCCTAACCAACCTTGTTCAAAGCTGGGTAAATGGCAGTGTTACTAATCAAGGAATCCTTCTTCTCGGAGATGAAAATACAAACAAACCAGACGCTTCAATGCTCAAAATAATGTCCCGTGATAATTCAACTCATGGGCCAAAATTAGTAATCCTGTTTGAAGGAACTAATGATGTCACGGCTGGATTTGATGTTGGTAACGATAATACTTGGGAGTGGAGCCATTCAGGAAATCTTAGCAACGCAACGACAATACCCGATTTTTCCTCATCTCTAAACTCATTATTAGCAAATGCAAGCGCAACTTTCACCGATGATTACGGTAACGAATTTGTTGACATCCCGCTAAATATCAGTGGCAACGCAACATTAATTCTAGACGAGATTGACATTCGTTATGATTGGCAGCCAACCGTAACTATTTCACCACATGGTGATCTAGTCACTGAAATAAACCAGCATCTCTCAAATCTTACCCCTGGTGCTACCGGGAATGTCAGCATTCCTATCAATGTCAGTTCTGGATCCGCAGGCATTGTTGAATTATCTAATTTAATGATCAGTACAGGAGACCGCCCACCGTCAATCGGAACTATCGCATTACCTGCTGAAACACTCGTGCCAAACGGAGTATCTCACCAATTTTCAGTGCAGGTTACCTCATATCAAGGCTTGACCAATTTGTCATGGATTGCCCTCACACCACAACTACAAAACGTTGCACTGCGACCCACTCTATTGTATTCACTCTCTAACTCTAGCGCGTGGGTTAATGACCCCGGAGGTTATGTTGGAAGTTTATCTGGGCAATGGCAGCCACTTAACTCAGACACCGGACTTATACAATGGGATTTACAGGTTGATTGGGCTTGGCCGCCTGAGAAAGATATTGTTTGGGAGGCTCAAGCAGGTACTGTTGATTCTAATCACACTGAACGCCTCTCAACTAGCACCACAGACCATGAAAGAAGGATGGAAATAACTAGTTTCCATGCCTTTGATGAAACAAACCCAACTGATGGCGGCCCTGAAATTTTTGATAATGAATGGGTTGGAGGTGGTGACTTATTACGCATTACAGGCGATGTTAGATTCCTTGATGAATTGAGTTATCCATTACCACAAGATGTGCAAATTGAATTAATCAATATCACTGGAAATGGAACTGTTGATAGCAGTGGTTCATTCTCAATCAATAGTCAAGCACCAAGCGAAAATCGCTATGGTGGTTTTACCATTGAAGCTGATATCATAGGACCACTTGATGTGACTCCGGCTGGAACAAGTATCCTCATATTCAGATTAGATAATACAATGCCTGGAATGGTACTTAATGCCCCAATTCTTTCAAGGATGATTCCTAGTAATAACCAACTGTTCAACATTTCAATCGCAGAATCCACTGACGCCAGCGGCATTGCTGAATCTACTCTTCAACTACGCTGGTGGGTTGAATCTCTTCACGATGATAATCAAAATGGAATCCCAGAAATAGAGGAATATCGTACTCGACCAATACTCAGACAAGGCACTTCTGAACATTTCCACGCCACTTACGAAGACCTACAAAACGCCCAGGGTGAACAAGTCTCACTCTTTGTTGAAGGAGAAGATTATGCCGGAAATCTGCTAAATGGTGGAGCCGCGGGTTTTGATAATGACTTGCACCACTACACATCTTTAGTTCCAGAACCAACAACCTTGACATCTGCAACTCTTGAATTCCCTGCTGGAATTGTGATTGTACCCTCTTACGAGGGTTGGTTTAACCTCACCTTAAACGATGTAAATGGTGGTGAAGATATTGAGAACATCGTTATTGACATGGGCCAGGGAATTGAGTTTACATGGCAAAAAGACGGGGGCATTACGACAAATAATGATGAAGTAATAGTTGAAAGCGTATTCTTTGAGAGTAACGGGGTGGTTGCATTTCTAAATCTCTCATTCATGGTGACCTCACTTTTTAATCCGGCTGAATCTCATGGTGAATTTTTGATTCATATTACTGACACATCGGGATTGAATTCAATTTCTACATTCCTTGATTGGGAATTTAATGCAGATATCATGCTAACAGATTTTGGAATTTTTATCAATGACCCCTCAAATATTCAACTTCAAGACGATGATTATTTGAAACTAGAAGAAGATCTACTAATTGTAGGCAGAGTACGTTACACAGCAATTGACTTACCTCCACAAGCCGGTTCATTTGAGGTGAAGATTGAGGTCCCTCTTGATTTACCTCTTGCAGTTAACTCGGCTCTTGATGGAACCTTTTTTGGCGAAATGAACGCTCATGGTAGTGGAATATTTCGCGTTTCTCTAGAAGTACTTGGAGGCAAAGGAATTGTTACACCGACCACTTCTTCTCTCAGGCTACAGATTGATGACCAAGCACCTTTAATCGTTGGCTCAAAACCTAATTTCATACCAGCAAATACTACCAATTTATCCTTACAATTTGACATTCAAGAACAGGATTCTGGGATTTACCAAGGAGATATCTTAGTGGCCTGTAAAATCATTAGGGGTTTACAAACAGTTGGTGCAGAAATCCACGGCATTGCACTCATACAAAGCGCTGGAGTGATTTCTCGTCATACCGCAAATCTAACATCAACACCTCTGCAAGAGGATGATTCGCTTGAGTGCTGGTTAACATTGGAAGATCTAGCTGGTAATCATTTGACTGGAGCGGGTTCATCACAAAACTGGCCAATCACTTTCCCTGTTATTGAACTAAGGCCAGACCTTCACTCTAGTGATATTACCTTGGTTCCCGAAACACCAATCTACGGCAAAGAAACCTTAGTGAACATAACCATAGTCAACCTAGGAAATTACACATATCAACCATTCTATGTTTCTCTAGAAACCTTGATTCATCATGAAGGGGAACTGCAAGTCTCAGAAATTGGAGTACAAGAAATGAGATTCTTAGAAGGGGAAACTACCACAATTATTTCGTTTAATTGGATTCCTGAATGGGATGGTGAACTTGATTTAATTGTCATACTTGACTCAACAAATTTGATTACAGAACGAAATGAAAATAATACTCAAAATTGGACCGTTTATGTGGAAAAAACTTCGGCTGAGAAAGGGTTCTTCATTTCTCAATCTATGCTCGCTTTAGGTGGACTTAGTATCATAATTTTCTTCTCGGTAGCAATGTTTCTTGCTATGAGGGCAAAACGTGAAGAGGATACTGAAGGTGAATGGGAAGAGGTGACTTATGACGGAGCACCTGACCAACAAATGAAGGGGAAATATGAGGACGATGGCCACGAGTATCTTCAATGGCCAACAGGAAGTGAAGATTGGTGGTATCGTAATAATTCCGAATCAGAATGGGCTCCTTGGGAAAAGGACTGAATTAATCTCCAAAATTGAATGAGGGTTATGAATATGACCAAACAAGAGCCTACAAACCGATTATCAGAATGTACTTCTCCTTACCTTCTACAACATGCATCGAATCCAGTTGCATGGCAACCTTGGGATGATACAGCAATTGAATTAGCTCGTGAAATGGATCGCCCATTGTTAGTCTCAATCGGCTATGCCGCATGCCACTGGTGCCATGTGATGGAGCATGAATCATTTGATGATGAGGAAATTGCTTCTTTGATGAATGAAAAATTAGTTTGCATTAAGGTTGATAGAGAAGAGCGCCCCGATGTTGATGCTCTTTACATGGCCGCTTGCCAAGTGATGACTGGGCAAGGAGGATGGCCTCTCAACGCCTTTCTCGACCCACATACACTGAAACCATTCTTTGCTGGAACGTACTTCCCGCCTAAACAAGGCTATGGAAGACCATCTTGGCCTCAGTTAGTTATCGCCATGAGTGACGCGTGGAGTGGGCAACGAGAGGGGTTAGTCAATAACTCAGATATGATAATCGAGCATATCAATAAAATGGCAGCCAACTCAAGTAGTGATGAAGTTGACCTAAAAGAACTAATTGAGGCGGTGATTGAGGGTTCAGTACAACATTCATTGAAATTATTTGATTCGCAAAATGGAGGGTTTGGTGGCGCTCCTAAGTTCCCCCACCCAATGGAACTTGAGGCTTTACTGAGATATGGTTCGGATGAATCTAGGAAAGCCGCTGAAATATCACTACGTTATATGTCCGAGAGAGGATTATTTGACCATCTTGGTGGCGGTTGGCACCGATACTGTGTTGACATTGCTTGGGCAGTACCACACTTTGAGAAAATGCTGTATGATAATGCACTTCTCTTACCTATCCACACCCGTGCATTACGAGATGGAGTCGGTGATCAATCAATTCATCAAAGGGTTATCCAATTAACTCTTGAATGGCTAAAACGAGAGATGCTTGACCCTAATGGCGGGGTTTGGTCAACTCTAGATGCAGACTCAGATGATGGCACTGGGCATAAAGAGGAAGGTGCATTCTACGTCTGGGATCCAGAACAGATTGAAGCCGCCTTAGGAGCAGAAGATGGTGAACTCGCTTGCTCTCGCTGGACAATTACGAAAGTAGGGAACTTTGAGAATAGTGGAAGTAGCGTGTTAGCACTTTCAGATGTTGAGGAACTTAGTGGTGAAAAAGATGAAGAAATGCGTCATTCATTGCTAAAAAAACGAGCGGAACGCGCTCGACCCGGTACTGATGACAAGGTTTTGACATCTTGGAACGGCATGCTACTTGTCGCACTTACCGAACTTGAAGACGATTTAGCCAGTGAAATCGGTGAACATATCGTTCAAGGTTTGCTTGAACGATCAACCAATGAAAATGGTTCAGTCTTACGAACTTGGCGTGGTGAAGTTGATGGAGGCCCCGGTTTTCTTGATGACCATGCATGGGCTGCACTTGGCTTGCTAAATTGGGGAATTGCAACTGATAACGAAACCTGTATCAAAAGGGCATTATCGATAACCAAACGATTGTTGAAAGAATTCTCTGATGCAGATGGTGGATTCTGGCTATCAACCTCTAATCATGGTGAATTACCAATCCGCCAACGCTGTGAAACTGACTCTGCTGTACCTGGTTCAACCTCTATTGTTGTACGTCTTATCTCAAACCTGCTTGGAATTTGGCCTGCCCACGAAGAATCTGACTCATGGCGTACTTGTGCTAGGGATTCGATCTCTAAACTTAGTGAAGGGCTCAAGCGACGCGGCCCAGCATATTGGTCTCTTCTCAACGCTTCACAAGATTTGCTTAGGCCATGGGCTGTATGGCATATCCACCATGACGGCACTGAACCAGAGGCATTGAAGCAACTACGCAGTACTGCAGGTGACTGTCAACTTGTCATCTCAACACAGAGTTCTAGTGATGGTAAAGACAGAGGAGATGCGCCATGGATGGCTTGGCTGTGTGAAGGGATGGCCTGTAAACCACCAACCACAGAATCTTCTGATTTAATCTGGTGATTCACTCTTGATTTGGTAATCATCCATTACCATATCACTTTCAGTTATGTGACCGAACTCGTCAAGAACCTTCACCACTTGAAACGTGGTAGATGCAACAATTCTACGCGGTTGTTCTAGCAGCGGGTGCAAGTGAGCGCCTAGGCCAACCAAAGCCGATGCTACCTGTGAAACTAGGCAATCGTACGATTCCGCTCGTGCAATGGGTAGTTGAGAGATTGGAACTAGGGGGAATCAAACCAATAGTAGTTACCAATCAAGAATTATTGATTGATGTCACCTTTGCTCTTCCTGAACGAACTGTAGTGCTGAATCCAGCCCCTGAGAAAGGTAGGACTGGTTCTATCCAATGTGGCCTTGCAACCATCATCTCCAATCTCAAGAGTAAGCGAGGAATGAACGTGCTAATAGCTCCTGTTGACAGACCAGGATTCTCCATTTCAACACTTGAAGTCCTACGTCATACGGAATTTAGTGCATGCCCTGCAAAGGATGGACGCGGCGGACATCCTGTTCTGATTACCGAAGATGATGTTGAGAAAATAATGATTGCAAAACCGGAAACATCGCTTCGTGACTTAATATCACCAATGAAAATCAATGTTACCGACAAATATCTCCATCTAAATGTTGACACACCAGATGATTTAGAGAAGTTACAACAAGCAGCAGATGAATTGTGATACGAATTAACCAAAGGGCACCCTTTGAATCAAAAATTAATTCCAGCCATCATCAGGACGATGCCGACGATGATTGCAGGGATGGTGGTGTGAACCGTTGCCCAAAGGCTTGCAGCCTTGTGGCGAACCAACAACGGGAACAATGCATCTCCATCCTGACTGATGGCGTTGGCGGCCAATGCAGGGAATGAGATGACGTCCTTGGTGTAGGCGGTGATGGCGATGATTTGGGGGCCACATCCAGGAATCAAACCGATGGTTGCCGCAACGATGACGACAACAAAACCGTCGCCGTATTGGGCTAAATCTTCTTCAGCCAAACCACTGAACAGCATCATGAACTCAAAGGCGAGATAGGCTATCATAACCCAGAATGTGACGAAGGCTGTCTCACTAGCCGCATGTACCATGGTTTCGCGCATCGAGTGAAGTTTGTCACCAATGGTCGCTTCAGTATCGTCAGCAAACCAATTCTTCTGCGAGATATACAATATGATAGACAGTGTGGTTCCGAGTAATCCAATCCATGTGATGAAACCATTCAGCGTCAGAGGGTTGTAAGCTAATTCAAGACTGAAATCAGCATCTTGGCCCGTCCAAACAAGTAAGAGAATCGC
>CBFHYB010000020.1:7383-19450 GCA_965659915.1 Candidatus Thalassarchaeaceae archaeon | reverse complement strand
TTCCCAGCCCTTCAAACGAATAACTTCGAGTACCTCAAAACCAGATTCCACCATTGCATCGACCGCAGCAGCATAATGCTGCTCTGACCCACCTTCAACATTCGGCTCAGATGCCGACTTCAAAGATAAGAGAGCAACACCGTTAGGAGAAAGAAAATTTACTGCTGCTGAAAGGAAGAAGTCAACTTGACCGGCTTGAGAAACATCCTGAAACAGCCAATCAACCCTGCCATTTAACCACGGCCTCAATGTATCTGGCTGCCTCGCATCAGCCAACACAGGCAAAATGCCTGGACGTTTTTTTGCTAATGATACTAGATCACGAATACACCTAGGTGCCACATCAACTGAAATTATTGAACCCCCCAAATAATTGCCTTCACCGCACATATGATCGTGAAGATGGGAAATCGTTGTACCATGACCCGCCCCCAAGTATAGAACCTGACTGCCCATTTTGGGTAAAAGTGAGGCACGTTCCGATTTAGTACGGAGAATCCCCGCGCCCAATTTTGAATGACGAGGTGACCAACTACGCCATTCCTCTCCTCTTATTCTTCTCAATCCTTCGCCACGCACACGCACGCCTGGGACTGCGTTTCTAGTCCAAAGACCGCGACCTTGTGTGAGTACGTTTTCACTCAACTCGTCGGTTTTACCATGACTTTTGCGACCCAACAAATCACCTCATCTACGTGTTGGTTTTGGGTGTCTTTGGCGGATTTCTGCAACTTTTTGTTCTATTTCAGCAACTTCGGATTCTCCCCAAGGTTGCCCATTGAAAGCATCTAGTCTAGCAGCGATAGAAACCTTACCAGAAAGCATCCTGGCAATCTTTCCACGTACCCAACGCGGTGAACGTGATACCCAAGGGTGCTGGAATAGATGACCATGTTTAGGTACAGGAATACCATCTCTAAGATGTAAGAAGAAACTAGTTTCCGCTCCGAGAACTTGTACAGTTCCAGAAGGTAAACGAGCTAATCTCTCTCTGCCATGTGCAGTTGTTGACATTCTTGCTGCCAATAATGGGCCAATCAATGCTGATGTTGAGGGAAGGTGCTCAAGAGCAACTTCCCTAATTGCTGATTCAATCGTTTTCAAGCGATCTTCAACTTCTACGACTCCCTTTGCCCATTGTGAAAGAGCAGCCCATTCAGCATCACTAATACCAGTTGGGCTAGATACCGTATGAAGTGCATCTGCTGCATTTTCAAGTGTATCAGCCTGAGCAATTTCAATTGGAATTACATCGCGTTGGCTGTCCAAATCAATTTCTGGAAGAAACAGGCCAGCCCATTCAATCACTCTTGCTTCCAAGGTTGTCCAAGATGCCCTCATCTCGTCGCCAGCCCGCACGAGATGCTCAAGGCGGCGATCAGGGTCACTTGATGCTGCGGCTACCCCTGCTTGAGCAATAACCAATGTTGCCTCTTGAAGAAGTTCAGCCTCATCATCTGAAAGTTGAGGCCACCAACCTGATGCTAATTCATGAACAGATGTTTCAATGGCATCAGGGAATCGTTCTGAAAGACGCCTAGCCTCATCTGTTTTCCTGCCTTTACTTAGAAGAGAAAGACGCGAAGCAACTGTTGCAGGCTTACGACCAGCATTCCATATCGACTCATCAACAACCTCTCCTGCATCATCAAAGACGCGGGCAAGACGCCAATCCCAACTGAGACGCATAGATGGCCCAACAGGCCTTCCTTCAAAAGGAGAATGCACCTTCCAATCAATTGATATTACAATCCAAAAATGGGCTCTGAAATGACCATATGGTTAATAATTGGGATTTTTAATTAAGCCCTCAAGCGTGTTGCTTAAAAGCGAATGAGCATCCGCTACCTCTATCGGAGTGTGATATCATCTTCTGCCCAGAATGTGGAACCTTAGCCTTCCCCGGTCCTGATGGAAATATCAAGTGTCCAAATGGACGATGCAACTATATTGGCCCAACTAAAGGTAAAGTGAAATTACAATCTGGTGAAGAGGTTGATACCTCCGATTCAGTCACTTCCTCAGAGGTAAAAGATTTGAAGCATCTGACAGAAGTGATAGATGATGCTGAGCAGCACCGTGGAGTGCTTACTCATGGGATGTATGTTTGTCCAAAATGCGAGGAGATGGATGTCTTTGCAGAACTAAAACAAACCCGTGCATCTGATGAACCAGAAACTAGAATCCTCACATGTAAGAGTTGCAGTCACGGCTGGCGTGAATACTGAACCCTCTACACATACCGAGGCTTGAAAGAGGAGAGGCTTGAGGAGTAGACAATGATGCCAGCGCCAAAGGGTGGGACTCCTGCAGAATATTCAGATGGCACATCTGAGGCCGGCGATAAACAAATTCTTGGCCGCCAACTATGGCGTATTTTGCCATACATCAAGCCATATTGGAAGCGATTTACGCTCGGAATAGTATCTAATATGGGGGCACGAATCTGCGACTTATTGCCATTCGTTGCAATGGGATTGTTGACCGATGCTATACTTTCAGGAGATATTAACCAACTTGAAGAATTTGTATTCTACGGATTACTTATTTTAGGCTCATTCACAGGCCTTGCAATCTTCCAAGGAGTCTCTAATTATTCTTGGGAAACATTAGCACAATATCTCCAACATGATATCAGAATGGCATCATTTAACTCTCTGATAAAGATGGAAATAAGATATTTTGAAGACCGGCAAACTGGAGATATTATGTCAATAATCTCTGCCGATGTCAACCAACTTGAGAATTTTCTTTCCGATGCATCTACCTCAATGATTAGAATTGTAATCACCTTCTCAACTGCCTTTGCGATTCTTGTTTGGATGTCATGGAAACTTGCATTGATTCTATTCGTCCCAATATTATTTATCATGCCACTAATCTATTTCTTCTCAACGCGTGTGCAAAAGAAGTACAGGGAATCACGACAATCTTTTGGTGATATAAATGCGGTTCTCTCAAACAATATTTCAGGAATGGGAGTCGTTCAAGCATACAATGCTGAAACTTACGAATCTACTCGTGTTGGTAAGGAATCATCATCATACAAAGACCATGCAATTGGTGCTACTGTTCAACGAACAAAATTTCTACCTGGTATTTACGTAATTGCTGGAATTGCCTTTGGACTGCTTGCTACTGCTGGTGGCTACCTGATGCTTGAAGGACCTTCCCAAGGAGGAATTACTCCCGGACAGTTTGTCACTTTCCTATTGATGAGTACTAGAATGTCTATGCCATTATTTATTCTAGGTATGCTCGTTAATCAGATTCAGAAATCTGAAGCAAGTGCGCGGAGAGTATTCGCAATGATTGACCTAAAGCCATCAATTATTGATAGAGAAGGGGCAAAATCATTGGAAGCACCTGCTAACGCAATCACTTTTGATGAGGTTCACTTTGCCTATCCAAATGGAAACAAAGTTTTGAATGGCGTTTCATTTGAATTAAATCGCAATCAAAGCATAGGAATCGTTGGTCCGACTGGGGCGGGAAAATCAACGATTGTCAAGTTACTACTCAGGTATTACGAAACCGATGGAGGAGCCATCTCAATGAATGGTTCAGACATTAATGAGTTAACTCTTGGCTCAATTCGTGATCAGATTGGATACGTTAGCCAAGATGTCTATCTATTCCATGGCACTATCAGAGAAAACATCGCATATGCAGACCAAAACGCCGGTGATGCTGCTATTGCAGAGGCCGCCAAGTTGGCAGGAGCTGACGAATTTATCCAAGAAGCACCCGATGGTTACGATACAATTGTCGGCGACAGAGGTGTGAAATTATCTGGAGGGCAACGTCAACGAATCTCGTTAGCAAGAGCAATTCTTCGCCGCCCACCACTCCTGATTCTTGATGAAGCAACAAGTGCCGTTGATACTCGTACAGAAGAAATCATTCAACGTAACCTCAATCAATTCAAAGATGGTAGAATGACAGTTGCTGTTGCCCACCGACTCTCAACAATTCGAGATGCTGACCAAATTCTTGTCCTGGTTGAAGGTGTAGTTGTGGAAAATGGTGCTCACGACGAACTTATCGCTCAAGATGGAGTTTATGCAGATTTGTGGGCAGTTCAAACAGGGGAACTTGACAAAACAACAGGTGAGGCTACCCGTCATGACGGTTGAAAATGATATTGAGTGGCTTACTGTTAAACCAGGTTCTGTTTGGCTTGGTAGTGATGATGGGCGCCTTTCTTTACATCCCGTCAAATACCACCCACGTCATGAAGTTAGAATTGATTACACATTTGAAATATCCAAACTCGCTTATCCTCTCAATGACTTGCTCAAACTGAGTGGCATTGATAGAGAACAGTTTGAGCAAGAGGGCTTGAGGCCCCCATCAGAAGGCGAATGGTTGCTTGCCCACAGCCAAGGATTGGTTGAACAGGGCGATGCTTTGTGGGAAAAGTTAGCTGATGAGCGACCACGAACAGGTTTCTGGGAACAGAGATGCGATGGGCAACCACGAAAAACAAATTACAGGGTAAAACTAGAACTCATGAAAAAATGGGGAGAAGAAGGCCATGAAACTAGTTACTCTACTGAAATTACTGAGGCCATGAAAGGCAAGGAAGTTACTCGAATTGTGCGTGCACCACAATCATCAAACAACCCTCCAAGATTACCAATAGAGGATAAACGACCTTTCTTCATCCGTGAAATTATGTTTACTGTTTTAGTTGGAATTATCCCTTCAATATTATGGGCGTACAATTTTGCTTCATCTGAATATCTAACTGGAAATTGGACCAATATCATCGGTGGAGGTATTTTCATCAGCCTTGCCAGTGGATTTGTATGGCGGCCAAAAACTGCATCATATCAAGTATCAAGTGACGGCAGTTCAATGAAAAAAAATTGATTCAAGAACGGTCTTTGTCATCAACTTGCAGACCTGGTTTCTTTGAAACATAAATCCTCCACCACGCCTTGAGAACCCCTGTCCCGTAAGACCAGTGTAGCAGGAATGTCATCAGTGGAGCAACGAGAACAGTTGCAAAAGTCCGGCTTGGTGAGTTACCCTTTGCAGCACCTGCCCAACAAAGCAACACATAGAGTGCCCCAAGACTCACCGGTAAGTGAACGGCAGTTCTAGGACAACCAAAGGGAACAACTGATGGGGAAATATTCCAAAACTCAGGCCACGCTAACCCGCCACTCATAGCACCACAAACGAAGGCCCCAATACCAATGAGTGCGAGGATAGGGAATAATCCGACAGCTGTATGTGACCACGCCTTCATGCCAGGATGTACTTCACTTGCAAGAATTCTGACTAGGCCATAATTCTGAATTTGCTTTCGGACACGGGCTGGATTGCGTCGGCGGTGCCACATGATGGCTGAGCCGTCAGTCCACAATTTGTATCCCGCTTGTTCAATGCGATGATCAAGCATAGCATCTTCACAACCAATTGCCCCTTCATCAAAGCCGCCTACGGCGTCTAAAACAGACTTGCGATAGGCTGCATTGACACCGGGAAGTTGCTCGGCTGGCTCTAAGTCAGCCGTGCCTCTTTTGCCATAATTGGTTCCAGCAGTCACCCATTTTGAACAAAAAGTGACATCAATAACACGCTGCCAAAATGTTGAGCGCTCATCAGCAGGAGCGAAGTTGGGGCCACCAACGCCTGCAACTTCTTCGCGCTCAAACCAGCGCACTAACTTCTCGACCCAATCAGATTCGACCCAAACGTCATCATCAGTGAACATCACAATGTCGCAATCAACAGCAGCCAATGCCACATTGCACGCGTCCGCACGCGTGCGTGAACCTTCATCATCAATGAAACGGGCACCTTGTGACTCAGCAACTGCTTGGCCGGGGTCGCCACTTGGGCCAACAACTACCACCTCAAAAGTTGAGCCAGAACTTCTCGCCTCATCACTTGGCCAAGTTTGATTTGCCAATCCATCAAGAGCAATACCCAATTCCTCAGCATTGCGTAAACTGGGGATAATAACGCACACACGCGAGCCACCCCCCTCACTGGCCATGCCCGTCCGACCGACACCCCCATTTCAAGGCTAATGTGCCAAAGTTCCACATAGCGAGAGATTGATATGGGAAGTATTTGTGGCCAAGAGTATGAAATTGGCCCAAATCATAGTATTTCTAATGCTGCCACTGGCTGCTCTAAGCCCTCTACTAGAATCAATTGATGTTGAACTTGAGAATGAAAATATAGTAAATCCTGCAGGAAAAACTCCTATTGTCGTTGAAAATCCATATGTTAATTGGCAGTTTACTGCTGGAGATTTTGGCTCATTCAATGGCTCCCCCATGGCTGAAGAAATGCGTTCAGGTTGGGAAAATTCAAGTGAGATCGACCGAGCAGAAGTGAATTGGGTCTCAGATTTCCGGGCTGATTTACCCGCTGATATCTACTGTTCATTCCCTGCCTATTCTGGGCTATGTCATCAAACTAGGCTGACATTACAAATGAATGTCACTGGATACAATGACACCGAAAATTCGGAAATGATTATGAATTTTTCAATGAATAATTTGGAGTTAATTCCAACCACCTACACTGGCTGGCATAAAGAAGAGAGTATCCAATATTCGCGGATGTGGATGAAAGAACAAAGCGGGAATGAAGATATGTATCGCATGAGCAGTTGGGAAAATGAAACTGCTGAAATCCTCCAAACTGGCTACCAAGACAACTTGACTGTTGGAGATATTTGGACTTTAAACTACAAAAAATGGAATAATTGGACGAGTGAGGAAAATAGCGAATTTAACACAGGAGGAGGTAATTGGGCCCCTAACTCTGAATCAGATGCTGGTAGTGATTTCGATGAATTTAATGAAACCACCAATGCTACAAGAGAAGTAACTATTCAGAGCCCTGGCTATAATTTAGCGGATAGTAGTGGAAGTGGGCCAACTTCAATTACCGGTATTGAGGTTGAATATTGGAATGAGGCAGGCGATATGGACGAGAGCGTAATACTTGGTGAATGGGGATATCCTATCTTTGTAAATAATATGACACTCATGTCTTGGAAATTCTCAAATGGCGTATGGGTTGATGCAGATAATGATGGAGTTCGTGATTCAGATGACCTATGTCCTAACACACCTGTAGCACATACCGGATTAGATTCTGATGGATGCTCTTGGGAACAGAGAGATGATGACAATGACGGGGTTTTCAACCCTGACGATAATTGCGCTGATACCGATGTTCTAACGATGACTGAACTAGATGCGTATGGTTGTGCTTGGGAACAGAGAGATGATGACGGGGATTCAGTCCTCAATCCTGCAGACCATTGTCCAGCAACACCTGCTAACGAGACCGCTGATACAGAACCACCATGGCAAGGCTGTTCTGCAAGTCAGAAAGATACTGACAATGACGGAGTAACGGATGATTTGGATGAATGTCAAGGATTCAATGACAGCATTGACGTTGATGCTGATGGAATCCCAGATGGCTGTGACTCAATGATTGATAATGATGGGGATGGAGTCAACAATACTGCTGACCTCTGCCCTGGCTTTGATGATGCCATTGATGTAGACCAAGATGGAGTACCGGATGGTTGTGATGATATTGTTGATAGTGACTTTGATGGCGTTGCTGATGCTGATGATGAATGCATGGGTTACGATGACGCAATTGATGTAGATCAAGATGGAATCGTTGATGGTTGTGATGCAATTATTGATTCAGATGGTGATGGAGTTGCCGATTCGTTCGAAGTTTGCCCCGGCCATGATGACAATGTTGATGTTGATGCAGATGGCAAACCTGACGGCTGTGATGATATCATTGATTCAGATAATGACGGAGTTGCTGATGCTGATGATGCCTGTGAAGGCCATGATGACAGCGTTGATGTAGATGGAGATGGAATTGCTGATGGATGTGATACACTCCTAGATTCTGATGCAGACGGAGTTGCTGATGCTGATGACAAATGCCCAGGCCATGATGACAATATTGACATTGATAATGACCAAATTTCTGATGGATGTGACACACTTCTTGATAATGATGCAGACGGTGTTGCAAATGCAAACGACAACTGCGTAGATACACCGGTTGGAACTGAAATAGACAGCACTGGATGTGAAATCCCAGCGACTGGATTAGCAGGCGAGATTATTGCTTCACCGATAATGATAGGTGGAATCCTTGGTGTGGTAGCAGTTGTTGTATTAATTGCCGCAGTCACAATCATGCGTCGAGGAAAAGACGATGATGACGATGGGCACGAATCCCTATTTGACGAACCGCGAAGTAACCTACAATTTTCAGGAGCTGGAATGCCATCTAGAAGAACATCGCCACTGAATTCTCACCCATCCTCGGGTGCACCAGCAATGGCATCGACACCACACCCATCACAAGTAGGACAAATACAGCCGGATGGATACGAGTATCTTGAACATCCACCTAACTCAGAGACTTGGTGGTATAGAGACCAAAACACCAACCATTGGATGAAATACCAGGGTTGAGAAATTAATCCTAATCAGCATAATTTGACCCCCTATAGGGGTCAGAACCCTATGCGCAAAGTTTTGAAGGGGCCCCCACCTCTCAATAATTGGTCAATATGGCTTCAGGAACAGGAATTCGATTAAACGGCGCGCTAAGCATCCTTCTGGTAATGCTACTGGTTTTGGGTGGCATGGCTTCAATGTCATCGCTTGAGATGAATGATGCTGCAGCTGCTGGTGATAGTGGTGATGACGCCGCAAACAGCGACGAAAAGAAGGATGCTTCAACTCTTGAAAAGAGTGAATCTGCTTGGTTAGAGCGTTGTAAACAAATGAAGAGCAACATGCCTGACCGAAGTGACTGGGATAAGGATGATGAAAAACCACTTAGAGACCGTGATGCTGCAGGAAGGCAAGCAGATAACAGTGGAAATAATGATTCAACTGACAATAATTCAGACAATACAGATGCTGATGTAGACTGGCATCTGCCAGACAACATTGAGGTATCTAGAACTGCATCTGGTGAATATGTAATTCGAATTGTTGACGCCGATGGAACAGTTACTGAGGAAGTCGTAACTGAGGAAGGATTCGCTCTATTTCTAAGAAACCATGGTTGGACCACAACTGATGAGGTTCAAGAAAACCAAACTGACCGAGTTGAACACGACTGGGTTCAAGAAGAAATGGCTGGATTGGACCTTGAAATTCTTGATGATGGAACAATCATCATCACTCGTACCCGCGGTGAATGGGTTGAGTATGAGATTATTCGAACTAGTGAAGATGGCTCAACTACTGTGATCCGAGTTAATCCACGGGGTACCGAAGTAGTACATCCACAACCACCACGTGAGCACCACCAAAGAGAAAACATGGGAGACCGTGACCGAGGTGAGGGAGGTTTTGCTCCACTCTTTTCATTCGCCGGTGAAATGGATGAGGGTATTATGGATCGATGTAAAGAACTCATGCAAAATGATAAGCCAACAATAGATGTTGATGTTTTGCGACTTGACCGACCAGTTGCAGAGCGAGATGAACAACGAAAGTAGAGTAGTTTTAGAGTCTTAATTGAGCGAAAATTGAGACCCTTCGCATAGCGAAGCCTTTTGTGCCCCCTTTGAAAGACACGACATATCGCAGGGGTATGGGACCGACATGATGAACATAACAGCCCGTCAAGAAACCTTCAGAATGGTAGTTGACATTTTGTCAACTTTGGTAGAGGAAGCTCGCTTCAATTTTGAAGATGATAAACTCGTGGTGAGGGTCGTAGACCCGAGCCACGTAGCAATGATTCAGATGGAAGTTGACTCTGCGGCCTTTGAATCCTATGAAGTAACTGAATCAGTTCTGGGATTAGAATTGTCAAAAATTTCCAAACTTGTACAACTAGCTGGAGCAGGTGATTTGATTGTTATTGACTACAATGACAGTGTTGGTAAAGTTGAATTCCAAGTTGGTGAAATTGAGCGAACTATTCGCCCACTTGACCGCCAAAATATGCAAGAACCGAAGGTTCCTGAACTTGATACTGATATCTCCGTCAGCCTTTCTGGTGCTAAATTTGCTCGCGCTTTGAAAGCGGCAGAACAAGTTGGTGACTTAGTCACATTTTCAATTGACCAAACACGATTCAGTGTTAATGTAACAGGTGAGTCAGATGCAGTCAATGTGAGTTATGACGCTGGTGAATTACAGGAATTAAATTGTGATAGCCCGGTCAAGAGCCAGTACAGTTTGCAATATCTACTTCCATTAGCCAAGCGAATAGAATCTACTGTAGATAAGGTGACTGCTAAGTTTGGTGAAAACTATCCACTACGTTTAGAATTTGAATTCGCTGATGGTGGTGCTAACGTTGTTTATTTCCTTGCACCTCGTGTTGAAGGCGATGCTTGAGTAATTCCGTTGGCATTATTCGCAACCATCAATGGTTAATGGTCTAACTAAAATGAGACATATCGTTAGAAACGAAGTGCGCTCGCCGGGATTTGAACCCGGGCGAAGAGGTTGGAAACCTCTGATGCTACCCCTACATCACGAACGCGTAGCCCGCCGACCGACCTCTCAGACTTAACCGCGTCTATGGGAGGCTTGATGTTTAGTAGCCCCCGCACCTCAAATTATGAGAGGCCGGAACTGGGTTGGAGTCGCTTTCATCTTTCTCTTCCTGCCCGTTAACGTACCACTTTGGGATATCGCTTTTGAAGAACTCGATATTGATATTGTGGCCGTTTTCATAACACCACTATTGTTTCTCTTTGGCATATTGCTTGTATTCTATCCAAGTAGAAAAGATAGATACCCAACCATCCCATCAAACCAAACCAACGAGGAGGAGTGAAAATGAGAAAAATCATTGTACTTAGCCTCATTTTGGTATTGTCAACATTTGCCTTACCATTGGCTACTGCTCAAGAGGAAGTGCTTCCACCTGATGTTGATTATGAGCCAGAAATACGCATGACTACGTTATTTGCGTATAGCCAAGATACTCTATCTCCTGAATTCGTTGAGCGGGCTGAGATGTACACTCACGATTTCCCTGCAGGACCGGGTTCTGGACCATCCAGCGGACCTACACTTACCACCCCCAGTTTTGTTAGAAATGCACAAATTGGTAGCGAATCTTGGAATTTTTCGCTTTGGGCTACTGGCCATGGCCAAGTTGATATTGACCTCTTTCTGTTCATTGATGGTACTGAATTAGACCAAGTAAATAGTGGGGGAATATCACTATCTGAGGAGAAACAGCGTATTGATTTCACTGGTGGGAATTTACCAGATAACATTTCAATTGACCAAACTCTTTCAATCCGCTGGACTGTTAATAGCGGCGAATTAATTCCAATCTTCAATTCTATCTCTTGCACAATCCACTGGGGCTCAATTGAAACACCTACTAATCTGACAATTTCCGCAGGAATGTACCAAATTGATGACCCTTACCTAGAGAGTGAAGGCACCCCATTCAGAGGTGAAGGGGAGAACTACTCTCGAAGCGAAGTCGTTTGGGCAGCTCAAGCAAGATGGGCTCTTGGCGAAGAACAGTTGGTGAAAGAAACCATAGTTTTGCACGCTGATGACGGTGGCAATGAACTAATGCTCCAACCAACAGGAGAGGGAATTAAGTCAGACAATGGGATTTACCGTTGGGAAATTGAAGAGTGGCATGACGGGGTAGTTCTCTCTGCTCATGTAATGTGGAATGATTCTTCTGGGAATCATGGCATGACCAATCAAGTTGTTGAAATGATGGATCATAAAGGGCCAAGTATTCTCTCAAGTGGTCTCAAGAACACATTATTTTTCCTCACAATACCAGTTCTTGTGGGGGTGGGATTCTGGCTCAAAGGACGATACGAAACTCTTGAGGAGAAGGGGAAGGAACTAGGTCATGGCCCAGGTAAAGAAGGTGATTTGAAACGTCTAGTTTTGGCAACTACGTTCTTGATTGCTGGAATAAACAACGCTCTAATCCTCTATACTTTCCACACCCGAGAGTTGGGTGCTTCAGAAGATATCGTGATTCTCCATCTTTGTTTGCTCGCTTTTGCGCTTGGGGCATTTGGCCCTATTTGGGGTGC
>CBFHYB010000020.1:0-7284 GCA_965659915.1 Candidatus Thalassarchaeaceae archaeon | reverse complement strand
AATTGCTGACAAATGGGGACATCGTAAGCAACTGATGGCTTTTGCTGCCATCGGCTCATCTGTACTGATGTTAACATTCCCATTCCTGCCACTTGAGGCTTACATCCTTGTCTCAGTTTTACAGATTGCCCTATTCTCTGCCGTTCGTATGGCTGTTGCAGTTGGTACTGAATGGTATCCTGAACAAAAAGGTGAGTTCCTTGGAGTACTGTATGCATTTGCTTCATTTGCAGCAGCAATTGGTTCAATGTTATGCAGTAAATTGTATGTGTTTCTATTACCCAATGGGACCACGTTTGCGATGTTAGGTATTGTCGGAGTATCAGTTCCTGCTTTGGTAATTGGTGCATTGATGATAATGAAATTTGAAGGAGATGAATTTTCATGGCCTGTATGGATGTTGAAGGGTGGCAAAAAACCAGATGTGGTCAAGTTAACATTTTCCGAAAAATTGTCAATGTTCCGAGGTATGTTTCGATTTGAAAGTAAATGGGCACTTCTCTGTCTCTTAGGAGTGATTCTAGTTGCAATCCCACGTGGTGCTGTTGTTTTAACCGCCTTGCGTTATCTCGAAGTTGTTGGCTTTGATGTTGACTTCACTGGCCTATTAGAAGCATGGGCTGTGATTGCCGTCCTAATCTTGTACGCTGTGATTGGAAGAGTCTGCGATGACCGTGGGCCACAAACTGTTCTGCTTTGGTCAGCAGCCGCATATGGCACGCTGTGGTCAATCTTCAGTATCGGTCTTCCGCCGATGATTGCTGTGCTCATATTTGTGGTCCCAATTTACCCCATGCTTCTAGTTTCAAATGATGCTTTAATGGCTAAATTCACCAATGAAGAAGAAAGGAATCGTGGTATTGGTATGGCAAGCCTTGTTGCTTTCTTAGGCCAATCAATCGGCATACTTGCTGGATTCTTTGCACTTGGATACCTCATTAGTTTAGGAAAAACAGATATTGTTGCTTACGAAATGTTCTACCGAGCAAATGTGCCTCTTTGGATACTTGCAATAAGCTTCACGTTCTGGCTTGCAAAGCGTATTGATGCTAGTGAAAATGTGATTGATGCTGAGATCAGTGAGTAAATCTACTACGCTCTATCTGTTATATGGGCTAGAGCCACATTGGTTGCCTGACCTGCAAAAAGTGGTTGCCAAGAATGAATACGATATGATTGAGAATTGATTGTGATTACTTCTTTTCCTAGTACCTCAAAAGATTGAGGTGCAAGCCCCATACCAAGTCCTGTTGCTTTCTGAATTGCCTCTTTTACTACCCAAACTAAGTTGGTTAGTGTGCTTGCTGCATCTGTATTTTGGTCCCATGCTGCCTCAAGTTTTTCCAATTCAGCACCAGAAGCCATGAGTGGTAACAAATTGCGTTGACGACCGGAATCAGGTTCTACATCAATTCCTACAGATAATTTAGTTGGCCCAATAATGGCAATAGCTAATCCACCACTATGAGTAATTGAAATTGAAATCGGTTCTGGACCAATTAAAATTGGCCTACGATATTCATCCCTCTTGATTTGATAATCCTCAACAATGTATCCATTTTCTTGTAGAAGATGGGCAATAAGAAAACGCCCTGCTGCATGTTCTTCAGCCCGCTTTGCAACTTTGAACGACTGAGCCTCAATTGGATCTACAAAATGGAGATTGGAAATATCTGGTATGGGGTCTGATGGAGCAGGAGTACGGGCGTTCATCCAAACTGCATGGAATTCACCTTCAACAGTTTCCGGAAGACTCAACTGAAGAGGTTTTGAGGCCGGTTTCCACATCCCATTCACCAATTGGAAATTCAATTTTTCAATTGCGATTCAACGTAAATGAATCGCCTTCCGAAATAGGTGCCATACCCTTCAATCGCAAGCCTTTCATAGCGACAACCGGTTTACCATCCTGATTCACAACTAAGCAATCGTGTATGGTGACACCATCATCTTCCGCACCTATCCTCAAAGCGCGCATTCTTAGGGAATCCGTCTTTTCAGGAGTTCTAATCAACTCGAGCATTTCAATTCCAACAGGTAGAGATTGCAAACCATCTATTTCCATTGCCACCATTCCGGCGTTCTGGAAACAGGCTTCAATTAACATCGGTTGAGCTTCTAATGTGACATCTCCAGCAGAGAATTGATTTGTATTTGGTAACTGGTGACTAGATAATGCAATACCATCCACACCAAACATCTCATCTATACTACATCCGCCCAATATCCCGCCATGTGATTGAAATCTAGGGCCATGGAAGAATCGTTGGTAAACAAAATCTGAACCAAGGGCTACACCACCTCTTGAAGGAGTACCAATTGATGGTAACTTCAATAATCCTCGATCTGCATCTTTCTTCAGCATCCTAACTAATCCTCTGTGGTGTATTCTTGGCTCTCCGAATACCTCTCCAGATTTGTTAATCAAATCAGATTCTAATCTGCATTTAACCCAGACGTTTTCTGAATTTTGATGTGAGAATTCAGCAACCAATCTCAATTTTTGTTCTTGTTTCAGCAATTTGATTGGCAAACCAAACCTAACTCCTGCGAAACCTATTACTGAGCACGGGGGCCACAATAATTGTGCTCCTTGTGAAAACATTTCTAGAGCCATTACCCCTGGATGGTATGGCACATTATCGATAGCATGGTCTTCTAGGAATGGGTAATTATTGGCATCTATTGTACACTCGTATGACAGTGAATCAAATGGTTGGTGGGCCACAACTTTGTCTACAAATGGGAAGCGGTTTGCGTCAGCTAACAACTCTGAAACATCAGGTGGTAACCGTTGTGGAGGTTCTCGGTCAGAACCATCATCATTCAGAACTCCAAGGCTTCCTGCAAGTACAACTCTACGTTTGCCACCTCTCATCACTTCATCAACGAACAGAGATACACCCTGCTCAACTGAAACTGTCTCAATACCTGCTTCCTCAAACACGCTTTCAATTGAGCCGCGAGTTGCCATTCCAACATCTTGCCAGCCTGTCCATGCCAAAGCAACACCGTGAGGTTCTGAATCGGTATGTGCGAGACGTGACATTTCAGCATCGAGAATACAATTTGCTGCAGCATAATCGGTTTGCCCCCCATTACCGAATCTCCCCGCAATTGAAGTGAAAGCACAACAATATCGTAGTTCTTTACTGTGGTCTTTTACGGCATTGACTAGAGACTGCCAACCATTAACCTTGACAGACATCACATTGCTAAAGGTATTCCAATCCTTGTCAGCAACCATTTTTGAATCTTCAATACCAGCCCCATGAATTATTCCAGTTATCGGAGAGCGCCTCTTCTTCAACTTCTTGAGAACCTTTCTGACCTGCCTACTAACTGTTACATCACAGGCATGATAGGATGCAGTATTACCACTTTCTTCTATTTCTGAAATGGTTTTATGGATATCAATTGAACGAACAATCTCTGACCATGCCTTTTCCCAATCAACGATTGTAACTTTGCCGGACTTAGAATCGTCTTGCATCTGTTCTCGTAATTCCATCTTCATTTGCTGTAAGGTTTCATCTGATGCACCGGCTAAACTTGAAAGATTGGTATCAAGTTTGGTTCTCCCGAGTAATGCAAAGTGACAGCCTATTCCTTGATTTGCTTGTGCTAAGCCAACAATACAGGCGGCTGTAACTCCTGAGCCACCTCCGGATACAATAAACACATCATCCGATTTTAGTGACTGCGGCTCAGATTCATGGGCTTCATCATAGATACAAACCTGCCATCTTCTGCCATCACCATCAATTCCAATTTCACGAGGGCCCATGTGCTCTATTTCACTAAGTATTGTTGTCGCCAATTTATCTGCATCCACCAGTAGTTCGGGTGCAACATCAATTGCTCTTGCCCGGATGTTTGGCCTCTCTCTGCCAAACGATTTGACTATTCCATGTGCACCAGCACCTAGAGGATTGAAGCGATATCCGCCGTTTCCATGCCGGCCATCAAGTGCTGAAATAGAACATACAATTCCATCACTGCGGTTAGCCAACTTTGCATCTATCTGTTGAAGAACACCAAATAAACCATGACAAACCATCTGTGTTTGTTGTTGGCTAGTAACCTCAGCCCAAGCAATTCCTGCTAAGGTACAAGGAGCAGTGTGGATAACTCCTGCAATGTCTAAATCGCCAATTATATCACCAAATTGCGAGAGATGATCTTGATTCCCAGGGTCTAATCTGATGATATCGATTTCACCATCTTTTTCAATTTTAATGTTTGAAGTAATGCTTGGGTCCAACATCAACCTAACAGCTTCCGAGCCACTTGATTCAAGTTGCCCGCAAATAGCATTTCCAAGCCCCCAAGAATCATCGGTCACGATGATGTATGAACCAGCCATGTCTATTGGATGGGCTTCGGATTCATCTGCCTCCTCAACTTCAACTACCCAACGACGAACCGTACTTTCAACAGGAATTGACGGAGACGGTGGTTCACTTACCACTATCTCTGGTTCATCAGAAACCTCTTCTTTTTCCTGAGGTTCAGAATCAGAAGTTATGTTTTCCACTGGTTCATCTCCACGCATAGAGGCAATGTAGGATATCATATGTGCAAGGGTTGGGTAGTCACGCAATTGGAATGATTCATCTACAGGCAAGGAAAAATGTTCTCGGCATTCAGCCATTATTTCTGCCTGCTTAACTGTGTCAATTCCCAACTCACCTTCTAAATCTTGATCCAACTCAAGGAAGTCTTCTGGATAACCTGTGTGCTTTACAACGATTGAAAGTACACCTGACTCAACATCACTATCGTTATTCTCTAGACTTGGAGAATTACTCACAACCAAATCTTCGTCCACAGAAATACTCTGCACGGGTTGCTCCTCTTGGGGGTTTTGTTGTTCATTCCCTTCTCCACCCATACTGACAATGTAACTAATCATGTGATTCAGTGTTGGATGATCACGTAACTGAAATGAATCATCGACTGGTAAGGAAAATGTCTCTCTTAAATCAGCCATAATTTCTGCCTGCTTAACCGTGTCAATTCCTAATTCGCCCTCTAAGTCTTGGTCTAATTCAATGAAATCAGTAGGGTAACCTGTGTGCTTTGCAACAGTATCCACTACCTGCTGTTCAAGCCCCTCTGGATGTACCCCAATCATTGATTCGGAAACTGTTTCAGTTTCTAGAACCTCAATTGGCGGCTCTTCGGTGGGCGTTGTGACTTGCTCTTTTTGTGTTACAATTGGATGTGGCTGGTTAGATTCCGGAGTCACTGACTTGGCATGAGTGGATTCAGGCTGTGCATCTTGCTTGGAAACCTGCCATTCACTACCTTCAACGCCACCTATCAATGATTCATCGGGGGCAATATATGCAACTAATTTCCGCTCCAATAATCGCAGTTCAACATCATCACCCGCTTGACGTATTGCCCAATTCACGACACTATCTCTATCAACACGGTTTAGGGTTCTAGCAATTCGTTTGAACATTGTCAAAGCAATTTGACTGCCGAATCCTGCGGCATGGCGAAGCATGTATTCAACATCATATTCGCCACCTTCAGAAAGTCGGAGATTTCCTAATGCAGGGTCGGGTTGTTGGAAGTTAGCAATCGGCGGCAATCTGCCTGATGCTAATCCATACAATCCGGTGGCATCTTCAACGCCAACACCCATCGGATGACCTGTGAATCCTTTGGTATTAGTGATGATTAAACTGTCAGCAGACTCCTTGAAAGCGCCTCTAAGTGATTCAATCTCAGCAGCTGCTGAACCACCCCTAGGTGGAGTGAATGGTTCATGTGACATGAAAGTCGTTTTTGGGGCGATCTCATGCCTATCTATTCCCCATCGGTTTTCCATATCGGTCACGAACTCATCGAAAGTTGAGGCGACATGCGTCACATCTAGTCTAGTAGGATGGAAGGCTGAATTACCGATATGACCACCCAATAATTCAGCATAAGGAACCACTCCTCTATCATCTGCATGAGATGATTTCTCAACTACGAAGGCAGCACCACCCATACCTAGCAACATACCGTTACGTCTGACATCGAATGGTAACGCTACTTCTTCGACTACATTGCCCATTGAATGGGCACCTGCAGCAGCGAATCCTGCGCCAATCCATTCCATCAAATCGTCACCTGTAGAATCATCGCCGCTGATTACAATAACTCTGTCACATCGACCTGTGTCTAACCAATCCTCGGCGATTGCAAAAGCCGCTGGAGTGGATGCACATGCGTTGTTGATTGCCAAATTTGGACCACGAGCACCTATCCACTGAGCAAACTGTGCATGACCCATTGTCAGAACTTGAAGTAAGAATCTTCTATCGAAAGTACCGTTCTCATCAGCCCCATTGTTTAGTGCGTGCCGCATGGCCATGGCTATTCCAGGGAATACTGAGGCGAAAACAACCCCTGTTCTTTCACGAATTGAGTTGGGGAGATTCCACCCTCTTACTAATCTCTTACCTGCACTACTTACCTGTTCGACTGGCAAAAGTGGAAGTGCTGCATCTTTGAGGGCCTCTAATCCCGCGGCAAATGAAAGGGTGGTGGAAACATCCATTGCTGCCACTATTTTAGGATCAATTCCATACTGTTCAGCCAAATCAAAGTAACCACCAACTCCCGCTAATTGAGGTATCGTAGCAAAGGAATCACAAGGTACGAATTCTGCTCTGCCATCGGGGTGTTTGACGATTCTAACCATGTTTTTGTCAAGTAAACGCTGCTTAACATCATCAGGTAATTCGGTGATGAAGTTCTCTCCAGCAATGATTCTCTCTAGTGCATCCGGCTCAAATATTTCATCCATCCCCGGGAGACCAAGGCTCACTCCGGTTACAACATAGGGATTGATTCTACGCTCAGCATGGGGGTCAGAAGAGACTACTACACTACTTGCTCCTTTCACCTTTTGAGAAACAGTAAATCCACTAGGAGGAGATAGTACCCATTCGTTAAGGGCAACTAATGTTGTTAATTGGCTAGCGTCAGCCGGACCAGATACAGATGCTTCGGAGGCTATACTTGCTAGTAATTCAGGTAATGTTTCATCAGAAATTCCAAGGGCTGAAAGATGGAGTTCACCTTTGATGAGGCGAGCAGGATAACCAGTAATATCTGAAATACGGCTTGCAAGGTAACCCTCTTTGTCAACAACCTGTTGTACAACATGGTGGCCACCATCAATCGCAATTTCTTGTGATTGAATATTCTGAGATGTTGCTGGCATTTCCCCATCTGAGGCACCGGATGGTAGCGGCCTAGAGCGAACTCGTAATTCCTCCA
>CBFHYB010000019.1:0-19859 GCA_965659915.1 Candidatus Thalassarchaeaceae archaeon | reverse complement strand
CAATACCTCCAGAGATACTCAATTTGATGGTCGAAGTCATTGAGGGCGGCTCGTTAAAGGTCACTTGGTACACAAGTGAAGATGCAACGGAATCAATTGAGGTGGAAGGTCAAACCTTTGTTGGAGACACTGTTGCACTGCGTAAGAATCACGAAATGACTGTTGTGCCGTATCCCGAACTGGTAGCACTAGAAACGTACACATTGACCATTCAGGTATCTGATGCATCTGGGAATTCCAATACATCCAGTGTTGACTTTATTATTGCTGAAGAAGATGCTGCATCTCCACTTCCTGACGAAGAAAATAACCCGAATGAATCCAATAACGAATCAACCGATACAGCGAGTGTGGGTGATTTGTTGCAAAATTCTGTTGTGCAATTTGGATTGCTTTTGGTTGTTATACTAGTTATTACTGCCTTGATTCGCACAAGAAAATATCAGGATTGAGGATATCATACTCGATTTCGATATGATGCTAGAAGTCCAGTTAACACGACTCCAGCAGCGGCACCAAAAATCCTGCCTTGCTCACGAGCACCAGAGCCAGCCAGCTCTTCAAATGACAATGCAAGTGCAATAGAAAATGGACCGACTAAAAATAGAAATCTAACGAGCCAAACTTTCACTGTCGGACGTTTTCCGAGTGGGCGAAGGGTAATTGAACCAAGTTTGGCAACAATCTGCCAATCTAGAGCCTTTGCAATCGGCGTCAATCTTTCATTGACCATGGGCCTTAGGACTGGGCGGTCTGGGCTGTTCTTACCCCGGCCAGTGATAATTCTAATTCTACCAATTATGGGGCGGTTTTCAATAATCAAATCTAATATTCTACGAGACCCTTGTAAATCCATATCGTGGAGATCAAGGGTTAGGGTACCTCTTTCTTGACGAATGTGAGTTGAGGTTCTCCATGCCTTTTCTGATGACCATGGTAGCCCAGCCGCATAGGCATCTAGAGGCGCTAGTAAATCTCTTAAATTTGCGACTTTATCTACATGGGTTCTCGTTCCTCTACCGCGTTTCAACTCAATTAGACGCCAACCCCCATAAATGAGGGTTAAAGAGGTCACACCGGCCCCAAAATAAGCACCAAATTTTACACTCGCTAAGGGGTCACCATCCATTCCAGCACTGAAGTATCCTAACATGGTCGCCATAGTACCAGACATGATTCCCATCACGATACTGATGGATAAAAGGTCGCGAAACGTCACCTCTACCATGTAAATCGCTTGGGCTTCTTTGTGTTATGAGTTGCGGCGTGAAAAGACTGATGAAGCAGATTCATTCAGACAATATTGATGACGGGCCAGAACGGACTTCCAGACCGCCACCGTGAGGAAAAAATTTCTGATTGGGTGATTGGAATTTCACTGGGGTATCTCATTGCCGCATTTTTGGTCCCTGCACTTCTCTCTAGCGGCACTGTTCCCGAACTTTCCGGAAGGGCAAACGCGCTAGATTACGTTTGGAAAGACTCTTCTTGGGGGGATTGGGGTAACGAACCTCACTCGGAACATTCTGAGATGGGGCACGACCAATCAGAACATGGTGGTAAATTTGCATGGAGTGAATTAGATATTTTCAGTGCATTTGTGTATGGCTTTGGTGACTTAAATTGTCACCAAAAACACGATCGTTCTTGGGTAATTAATGGTAACCAGATGCCTGTTTGTACTCGAGATGTTGGAATTTTTGCTGGTATTTTTGTTGGCGGAGTGATTTTCCGCAAACGAGGCCTCAACCGTTGGACTGTTAGAGATTCAATAATTTCAGTTTTACCTGATGAAAAGGTAGAACAATTTTACTTTAATGACAGACGATTTTTACTCGCCTTTGGTGGTATAGCATTACTATTACTTCCAACTGCACTTGATGGAGGAATCCAAGCAATTAGCGAATATGAATCAACAAATTTCAAGCGATTAATTACCGGATTACCAATGGGAATTGGAGTCGGTTTGCTATTTGCTGGAGTTTTTGCTGCAAATCCAAAACCATTCGAATTTGATGCTGGGAAAGTCATCTTACCAGCCAATGCACGCCTAGTACCAACCGTTGAAACAACCGATGAAAAATTGGCGGAAATTGCTACTCAAACCGGGAACCCCGGGGATAGTGAAGAGTGAAACTAGCTTGAGGCGGGGCCTTGACGCCACCACTTTCTGAACTCTGCAACATTAGAAGGTGGAACTACATCCGCCATCCCTGAACCAAGTATTGCTAATCTTGCAACGCAATTCTCCATTGCTTGTATCATTTCAGCAGAGGGATTTTTGCCAACTATTGCAGACAATGAATTTCTCCACTGCCCATCAGGATTTTCATCTTGCCATTTTGCAAACTCTTCCTTCAATGGCCAAATAACCAAACCTAAACGCCCGAATGCTTGCCATTCTGCACGTAGTTCTGAGCGGGCGGCATCCTTTCCTTTGAGCGGTTTATGGGTTCGGACCCAGCCAGATTGCTCGTGGAAAAATTTCAGCATCCTGTGAGTATGACGGGAACTTACAACCCTGACAGGACCAAACCATTTTCTCAGACTAGATGCTTCGGCACCAGGAAGAAGTGAAAGCGTACCTATGACTGAAATGACAGTATGACTAATTGAAGTCTTAGGTATATTCCTAGATTTTTCATCTGGGATTGCGTCATATGCTTCTTGATAAAGTGAATTAGCATGTTTCATCACTTGCCATGGTTTTTCCCCATGAAGCCAATTTTTACTACTGCGTTTAGGTGATGTATCCATTACTTTGAGAGTTGTTTGACCCCTCTCTCCTTTGAGGGCTTTTTCAAGCATTACTCGTTCAACATCTTCGGCATCAATATTGAGAGGAGTGGGGTGGCGGTGCAAGAATTTTCGAACCTCTTGCTGTATTTTACGCCGGAGGTCTGCTTTGGACCCATCATTGAGTATTGGCCCTACTACAACTCCTTTGTTAAACGGCTTTGGCATTGACACATCGCCACCAAGAAGTGTTGCATATCCGGCTCTAATTTTCTGTTGTAATTCATCGGTTTCAAAATATTCTTGTTTATCCATCACCGCTTCTCTTAGAGTTCCATGAGTGATTCTACGAAGTGCTACAATTGGGTCACAATCTACCCACAAACAAAGGTCAGGAATACACGCAGCGCTGTTTAATCGAGCAACTTCTGTAAGACCAATTTTCCCAACTATTCCTTGATAAACAAGAGAAGAATGAACATTTCTCTCTGAAATAACTGCCTTGCCCTGTTTTAGTCTAGGAAGAATCCAAGCATGTGAGTGGTCAAGGCGATCTGCGGCAAACAAACTAGCCTCCTTGACAGGACCCGCTTCCCCTGTGCGTACAGAATCCACTGCGAGTTTTCCTAATGGGTGGTCTCGGCGAGGTTCCCCCGTTACCCAAATATCTGAGAAAGTGAACTCTTCTAACAAAATTTCTTCAAGCATTTTTGTGGCAATACCCTTGCCACTGCCATCGCCTCCTTCAATGGTGATGAGATACATGGCAACGCCTACACCCCATGACAGTCGCCGTGATGAATAAACTTGCGTGAAAAAGGAGCGTTCTTTGAAAGAACTAACAAAGAAACAACAACAAAAATATCGTTATTGTTGGTCAGCAAATTGATTCTTGGTTAACATTAGCAAAGCCATGCCAAGGAGGATGAGTAATGGCCCAAAGAAGATTCCACCGCGACTAAACAATCCAAGACCGCATATCCATTGAGTTCTGCGATATTTAAGGCCACGACGTGCTTCGAGGCCACCAACTATTCCAATCGCCGCTGAAATCAGAGTGATTACAGCTAATGCAGTTGATAATTGCACTGCTGATGCAAGATTACTTGGTTCGCGCAAGTCGGCTGAATCAACACCTTCGCCCTCGATTAATGTGAGTGTTAAATCGGGTATTTCACCTGGTGAAAGTGTTCGTTCAATTGTGACATATCCGTCCATCCTAACCGTTAGTAGCATCGCTTCCCTAGATACTCCTGAAATAGTGAAACGCCCCTCTGAATTTGTCTCTGTTCGACCTTCTGAATGGTCATCTGAAATTCTTATCAATTCAATATCAACACCTTCAATGGCGTCGCCACCGGTATCGTTTACACTGTCTAATTCACTCAAAATTAAACCATGTACTTCAGCGTCATCGGTGCGAGAAAACATGGAGCTCGCCACCAAATCTCTAGGATCTGCGCTAATTAGCAAAGCACCACTTGCAGCACCAATAACACTGCCTACAATGATTAACAATACTGCAAGATTCATCACCCATCCTTCATCAGAACGATTCCTCAAAGCAGCAGGCAGTCTGACAACTGCAGGGTCGCCACCATCTTGAACATCAATTAGTGCTTGCTGGCGGCGAGCCGCCCTTGCTCTTTTCATTCTACGGCGACGCCTTGCAATACGGTCAGAAAGTGTGGTAGCATCTTCATCAGCGTCAAAGTCCAACTCAACTTCATCATCAACTTCTAGGACACCTCCCTCAACAAGTTCATCGCGAACCCTAGTGCGTAGAGATTTGAGACGCTCCTCGCGCTCCTCTTCATCACTCATTCTTGTTCCCCGTGATACATCGTGGCCGCGGGGGGATTGTCAACCCCTCGGCTCTTAGTTAATGAAAAAAAGCCATTTCCCCACAACATATAGGTCAGCAACGCAAAAAATCCTGAAAACAAAATTAATGTAAATTCTTCAACAGTTGATGGGAGTTTAAATCCAGTATTGTCACTATTTTGCACCTCATTTCCCGTACCAACCTCGCTATTATTTTCAGCAATTTGCTGGAAACTCACTTGGTGCATTACAGGCCAGTTTTTACCGGTTATCCAAAATGTGTCATTACCCGAATCATACGCAACCCCATTGAGAACTCCTGGAGATGGTTCAGGGAATAATGTACTTGCATCTATTGTACCAACAACATTCCCTGATGTCATATTGATTATGAAAATTGATTCCCAATGCCAAACATTTGCATAAACTAAATCTCCAACACATTCCAATTCATTTAATTCAGGTAAAGGTGAACCATTGAAAGTAACTGAAACTGTTTGAATCAGAGAAAAATCATCTGGATTACGTATGGTCAAATCACTTGAACCATTACTCATCACCAAATTATTACCATCGGAACAAATTCCCCATCCTTCATCTTGATAGGAAAAATTACCAATTAGCGTCAATGTTTCAATATCCCATATGTAAGCCACACCACTCTTCCAAGTAAGTTGAACTAGAGTATTGTTGTGTACTGTTAGGCCTTCGCCAAACACATCACTACTTAGATTCACTGAGCGCAGAACATCTCCCTGCAAGTTAACTTCCCTGAGAGTTGATTCACTATACCTTCCTGTGCTCTCGTAGAGTTTTCCTTGATGGAAAAGAAAGCCCTGTGTGAATGCCTCAGAATCATGTTCTTCAGTATTTAGGATCTCAATTTCATATTGGTTAATAGTTGCTGAATCTGACCCCTCAGATGAGGATAAAAATGGAGATAATATTGCCACAATTATCACTGAGAAAATGAGCCAAATTAGTCTAAATTCATTGGCCATTACAAAACTACCTCCTCTTGCCCGTATGAACCATGCTCCATGCGCTATTAAATAGGTCCATAGACAAGCGTCTGAATAGTAGCGTAGCCTCGCTCATGGTGGTCTTGTAATGCAAATTCGAACATCTCTGTTTCTGACAATTCTAATGATAGCCGCAACTTTGGGTCCAGCAATGGCCCCAACAGCTGCAGCAGAGGCTGAAAACAACTACGAAGTTGGTGAAATTATAGGTGATATCGCTGATTTTGACCCTGCAATTCATGGTAAGACATACATGATGGTCGATGGAGAACCCCTTTATTCTGCAACAAGACTTCACAAGATGGCGTGGGCTGATGCCGGATACCCTGACCTTGTCCTGCCTTTTGCTAATGGTAAAAGTGGGAAATCCACCTCAAAGGCTTGTGTTCCGTTGACTCAAGGAACTGTCATGACCATCCCGACTAGCGGAGGACAAATTTCGGCCACAGTTGAGGAGACTACTTCGACCGCTGCATTCTTAGTAGAAGCAGGTCAAACGGTATCAAGTTCAGTTCTGAACAATTACGCATCTACTTGGTCAACGACAATTTATCCCACCCTCACTCAATACTTTGGTTCAGAACCAGATGTAGATAATAACTGCCAAATCATGGTCATAATTTACAACATTGATGGCCCTTGGAATATCGGTGGATACTTTTCCCCAAGTCTTGCATCACAAAGAGAAGCAGTCTATGTTGATGTCAATGATTTAAGTTGGGGCGACACAATTATTGCCCACGAATTACAACATCTATTGCATAATTCACGTGACCCATTTGAGTACCTATGGATAGATGAAGGAAATGCAGATATGGCCGCATACCTCTGCTTTGGCGCTACTAGTACGATTATCGGGCACGCCAATGAATGGGCTCAAAACTCCTACACATCAGTTAGATGGTGGAATCAGTCAACTGGAGACTACGGTGCAGGATTCTTGTTCATGCTCTACCTCGCCTCAAAACTTGGCGGTGGAGCGGCTATCCAGAGTTTAGTTGCAGATACTGCTACTGGTGGTTCTGGAATCGTCAATCTTGCAAATAATCCTATTCCTGGTTCACCGGGTAATATTGGAAATACAATATCTGCAATTTTTGCTAATTTCACAGTAGCAACCCTGTTAGATGACTCACAGAATCCATTTGGATTAGATAATGTAGATATGTACCAAAATTGTGGAGGGTCACAATTTTGTAGGTTACAAATTACTGATTCAAATAGCAATTGGGGTAGTGTTTGGTCTAGTCAAGGAGACCCATTAGAAGGATGGGGCGTTAGAGCGTACAAGTTCACTGGAGGTACTGGATCACCACTGAATATCATGGTACAAGCTTCAGAAATAGGCTTTGCAGGGCGGCTTGTATATCGAGAAATCGCCACCGGAACATGGACCTCTGTACCTCTTGAATTCAATGCTGGTATGGCTACTGGTTTGGTTTCGGGATTCGGGAATGTATCTGATGACGTCTATGTGCTCACTTGGTATGAAAGTCTCGTTGACGATTGTGATTACGCTATGGCAAACTGCGGTTGGCCTGGTGGTGGAAGCACTCAATATCCAATAGCAACAGTTGATGTTTATGCGGCATTGATATCACAACCAGCAACAATTAGACAAGATTTCTTGAGACTACACGACCGCGATGGAGACAGTATGAGTGATACTCTAGAGTGGAATCTAGAAATCAACTCAACCGCGTTTTGGGAAAATCTTGACATCAGAATTGAAGCGTTCAACAACAACACACTTCACGACATCATCACAATTCCTGTAGGGGTTGGCGGCGGAGCAGCCTCCAATCGCTCTGTATGGTTCACTCCACCTTGGGATGGTGATTGGCAATTGTACGCAAGACTGTACGACCAGATCGGAGACCCCGTGCCTAATGGTGCAGTTCTCACCTTGCCAACAACAGTCTCTAACATGGCACCTGTAGCCACAGGAAGTTTGTCATCAAACACATCTCAAACATGGTTGCCAATCCAATTTAATGGAGCAGGTTATGATATCTGGGGATTATCAGCAAATAACCAAACTTACACTCATAATTCATCCCCAACAGGATATCTATGGGACTTCGGAGATGGTGGTCAATCTTGGCTCCGTACACCTTCACATGCATACACTCAAACAGGAGACTTCAACGCAACTCTACAAGTAACCGACATTGGTGGAAAGCAAAGCAATACGCAAAATTGGTCAATGAATATCACTGATACAATTATGCCAACAGTAAAGATTTCAGTTGCTGGTCAAGAAGTAATAGGTGGTATGGTTTTACTAACAACCCAACGGGTCTTGTTTGAGGCATACATGACTGATGATAATGTCCCTGATGAATATCTTGACTTCCAGTGGGACTGGGGTGATGGGAATAATGAAGGCGGTATCGGCTATACTGAAGCATCTCATGATTGGGCTAATGGCTCAGCAAATGGCACCAATTACACACTAATTTTGACTGTTAGTGATGGGACATTTACCGTAAATCAAACAATAACTATTCTCATCCTTAATCGAATACCACGGTTAATTCATGATTTGCCACTTGAAGTTGACACGCTTACGCCACTACCTCTACCTACTATGTTTACTGATGATGACGGCACCATTGTATCGTGGCAGTGGTTCTTCCCTGACCCTGTCAATCTTGATGGCGGAACCGTTACTAAATTGAGTAACTTTGATCAGACTGGTTCAGCCGACCAAAACCCAACCCCTGCATGGTTAACCCCTGGACTGAAGAATGTGACAATTATTGCCACAGATAACTCTGGAAATAGTACTACAGCAATTCTCCAAGTCATGGTCAATAATCAAAGACCAGTTGCACTATTTGATAGGCCAGATAGTGGTGACACAATAACACCATACATGTTTGTCAGCCATTCGTGGGATCCAGATGGACAAAATGGCAATATGACCACAATCTGGACTATATCAGAAGATAATACGACCATTACCAATCAGACATCAATCGTCCATTTATTTTCAACACCTGGAACGCATGTGGTGGAATTAGTTGTAATTGATGAGTTAGGTTTGTCCTCACTTCCGAAGGCTTACATTATAGAAATTGAAAATCCACTACCAATACCACAAGTCAGCATCTACGAAGCAAGAGACCCAGCCACTGGAGGCCCAATTGATGCACCTAGTGAGGATGACAGCCAGTTCAATTGGAGGCACACATTCACTGATTCAGGAGATATCTTTGTGGCTCCTGGAACTTGGCTACGTTTCAATTCAAGTGGCAGCAGAGATGGTGATTCACAATTTGTTGGGATGGATGTTCCAATTGATGAAAGCAACCCTAATTGGAATGGCCTAGTTGAGTACACATGGGACTTTGGTGATGGTTCTCCATTAGTCAATACACCCAATGTTTGGCATGCATACACCACTCCAGGATTGTACACAATAACACTGACCCTAAGAGATGGGTTTGGCACAGGAGATGTTAATCAAACTACCAGAAATGTGTATGTTGCAAGTGCACCTGAAATATTGACCACATCTCTATTTGATGAAGCAATTTATTCAGAAGGGGAATACCTTCTTTCAGGTTCAGCCATAGACCATGATGGCTCTTTAGGATTCAGCGCTTGGTACGATGATGATGTGTACTTTGACAGTGATGGTAATGGAATTTTAGATGATGACCACGATACTAGTGAATCTATTGTAGGACAATTAGCATTACAGATTGAATGGGATATTGATGACCGTTTGGATGTTGATGCAGATGGAGACAATACCAACGATTGGGTTGAAGAAAGTAGCCAAGGGTACATAGTAGTAAATTGGTCAGAACCGGGTGAAATTTTCGTTGCACTAAAGGTCTGTAATGGAATCGGAGTTTGTACCGAAAAAGGATACCCACTTCGAATTCGAGACCCATCTGAGCAAGATGATTCTCTTGCTGATTTCAGCCTTGACTCACTACTTCCAAAAGCAGAGAGCAGCGGCTTGATGCTAGGTGCACTACTTGTTGTTCTACTGATTCTAGGATGGTTAGTAATGCGGCAACCAACTGAGATTGAAGCTGATGCCGAGGATAGACAAGATTCCTACGATGTATCTACTGTTGAAACCGAAGGAGGAGTACTCGGTATGGATCACCACGCCCCACCACCCAAACCAAAGCATCTGACCACGCAAGACCGGCGTAGCAAGGAATCGGGTTATGTGCGTCCTGTGACTTCGCGAAGGCGCAGGTGACCAATGCGATGAGTGGCAGACGACCTGAATTGGTGAGGAAAAACCTCTCTTTGATGTTATTCTTGCTGATTACCACTCCAATTGCACTGTCTTTACCAAGTATATTTCCTATCGCAGAAGTTGAAGCAGCATCTAACTGTACTTACGACTCTCAACAAGCTGGGAAATGGCATCAAGAAATCAGTAGTTTCAATCTAACTGGGTCTCATGAAGACGATGTATGGATTGCTGAAGGTGAGCCTGAATTTCAAGAAGACACAGGGTCATTTTGGGTTGGCCAGATGGGCGACAATATTTACAACAATAGTGAATTAAATGCGCTGCGTACTGATTTTCACGCATCATTTGAGGTGAAAAATGACACCGCCTCTGGATTACGACTCAACCTAACTTCCGGATATCGTTACACATTCTGCGTTGTAACTCATTCTGAAAATTCTAGCAATTATCTTGAGGCACCCATGGTTGACTTCTATCTAATCAAAAACTATGACTGGGATTTATATCGAAATGATTACTCAATGCGGGTGTGGGAGAACCGAGATTTACTTGACAAAATACCTCCTGAGTGGAGAGATGTATCTGCTTGGATGCCATACAGAGACGTACATGCTTACGAAGGTGAAAAGGCAACTGATTTCGCAGTAAGCCTAGACCATGACGAAGTTTCTGGTGGATTCTTTGGGCTTGCTGAGCAAGAAACTCAATGGATATACCTAATTGTAGATGGATGGGATAATATGCGTGATAGCGATACACCAGCACCACATAGGAATTTTTCTGTTGATATTACGATTATGACAGAAGAACGGTTTACTCTGCCAAATTACACTGTTGCATTATTTTGTGGTGGATTGTTCGTAATGCTAATTGCAACCCCAATAATACTGCATTCAAGATACCAACGAGCAGGTGTTGGTCCAGGTAGTGAAGGGGAGCAGGGTGTTGACTTGATGCCAATGCTAGAAACCGAGGCTACCAAGCCCCCGCCTCCGATGAATTGAAACAGCCAAATTTATTGGTCAAATGTAAATGAAAGGAGTGAAATTATTCACTTGAATGGCCAAGCATTTCCCAAGCAATCATGAGATCACGTACATTTATCAAACCCTTATCTGCAAGTGTAAAACCACGCTTTAGGGTCGTAAAGACCAAATTTTGTTCAAGTAGAGGAGCGTGAATCCTAGGCCAATCACCACCAATTCCTTGGCCCATGAGAGAATAAGAATTACTGGAGTTTCGCAGTTTCCAACCAGCCTCAAAGATGCTGAGAGCATCGTCATGATGCCTTGTATGATAGCAAAGTTTGATGATATCTCCGGCGTCACTATTTGCTTCATATTGCTCAACAATTTCTTCTGTTGAAGGGGTTGATTCTAAGTCATGATAGGAAGCAATCACCTTTGCACCAGATTCTTTAGCAGCCGCTACTAACGACGCTCGAACTTTAGGCTCAATACCAATTTCAATGTCAATCCAAGATACACCGCTAACAATTGCCTGTTCAAGTACACCAATTCTTGCTTCTTCATCATCAGGAAATTCCCCACCTTCTGACTTTGATCGGCAAGTGAAAAGGACTGGTTTATCAATTCCCTTTTTTAGCTGTTTAATCGCATCATCAACGCTAACATCACTAATTTCTCTAGCAACATATTCAGTTGATGTTTCGTCTACACCACTGACATTCTGAACTGTTACATTGACTGGTTCAACATATAATTTATCAAAGCGGACTTCAATCAGGTCGCCACCTTCCGCAGTTGCTTGTTCCGCCTGTTTCAACACCTCTTGAACTGTGTTTCCACCAAGCACAATACATACGAGCGGAAGGGCCATTGTGGCCGCCACTAAAGCCCTCTGTTTAACCATACTGTTTGAGAAATATTTTGAACCCTCGCTTGCGGACCCTATTTTGGTAGAAAAAATGATTAGAAAATGGGCAAAATTGAGGGGTTTAGAATCGCTACATTTGGCATTTTTCAAAGGTAGGGTTTATGAACCGAATAGCGGCGGCTTTAAAATACACAGGGGGTATCTAAGATACCCCCTGAGAGGCGAGAAGTGATTTCAATGGCAGGCGAATATGATGAAGGAACAATTCAGGTCCTAGAGGGGCTTGAAGCTGTCCGCCAAGTTCCGGGAATGTACCTCGGGGAAACCGATAATGGTGAAGCGTTGCACCGCTGTATTTGGGAAGTTGTTGACAACGCAGTTGACGAACACCTGGCCGGCCACAATGATGTTATTGACGTAGTCATCAAAGCGGATGGTTCGGTATCGGTGAAAGATTACGGAAGAGGAATCCCTGTAGGAATTCACCCTGACAAAGGAATTAGCACTGCTGAAGTTGTAATGACTAGTTTGCATGCTGGCGGGAAGTTTGACAATGAAGCCTACAAGGTATCTGGCGGATTACACGGAGTTGGTGTTTCTGCAGTAAACGCGGTTTCTGAATGGCTGTTAATGACAATCCATCGGGATGGAAAAATTTGGCAACAAGAATTCCGTGCAGGAATTCCACAATACGATATCAAAGAAATTGGCGATAGCGATGAAACAGGCACAACCATTCACTTTATGCCGGATTTACAATTCTTCTCAAATGTCACCGACTTTGAATATGATAGAATGGATGAAAGAATCCGTGAAACCTCATTCCTCAATGGTGGATTAGAAATCACTCTAGCTGACGAAGTATCCGGGAAGGCTAAAATTAGCCACAAATACGAGGGAGGGATTGCGGAATTTGTACGACACCTTGGTGAACGGGCGGTCAGTATCCACCCCGAAGTAATACGTCTTATTGGTTCTCGAGAAGATAGCGATGGGAAACTCATTGAGGCTGACATCGCATTGTTATGGTCTGATGCATACTCTGAAAAAATTCAATGTTACACCAATATCATCCGTAATCGCGATGGCGGAACCCACATGTCTGGGCTCAGAGGATCACTTACTCGTACAATCAATACCTATGGTAATTCAAGAGAACTTCTCAAAAAAGTTGGGAATCTTTCGGGTGAGGATATTCGTGAGGGCTTGACTGCTGTGATCAGCATCAAACACCCAGATCCATCTTTTTCTTCACAAGCAAAGGACAAATTAGTCACTAGCGAAGTACAAGGGATTGTAGAGACTATAGTGAATGAAAAATTGGGTGAATTTTTGGAAGAAAATCCAACGACTGGCCGAATGATTATTGACAAAGCAATCCTCTCAAGCAAAGCTAGAGAAGCGGCTCGAAAGGCTAGAGACTTAACTCGCCGCAAAGGAGTTTTGGAAGGTGGTGGCTTACCAGGAAAATTAGCCGATTGCCAATCTAGAGACCCTAGTGAGTGTGAAATATTCATTGTCGAAGGAGATTCTGCAGGTGGTTCTGCAAAGACGGGGCGAGATCGCAGAACTCAAGCTATTTTGCCTCTAAGAGGTAAAATTCTCAATGTTGAGAGGCAGCAAAAACATCCTGCTAAAGTATTTCAAAACAATGAGATTCAAACAATGATTAGAGCGTTTGGAGCAGGTGTTGGTAATAAAAATCATGATGATGACGATGATGAAAATGAAGAATCAAAAGAACAGGATGAAGGATTCTTCAACCCCGCTAAATTACGTTACAGTCGCCTAATTATCATGACTGACGCCGATGTTGACGGTGCACACATTAGGACTTTGATATTGACATTCTTCTGGCGTTACATGAAAGATGCTGTGACGAATGGCAATGTTTACATCGCTCAACCACCACTATATCAGGTCATCAGAGGAAGGGAGTCTCGCTACGCTTTCAGCGATGAAGAAAGAGATAATCACATCAAAGATTTGACAGCAGACAAACCCAATGCCAAATTAACTATCCAGAGATACAAAGGTCTTGGAGAAATGAACCCTGACCAACTATGGAGTACCACCATGGACCCTGAAGAGAGAACTCTTCTCCAAGTCTCAGTTGAAGATGCTTTAGAGGCAGACAATATGTTTGAAATATTGATGGGCGAAGATGTGCCTTCAAGAAGGGCATTTATTGAAAAGCACGCAATGGAGGTGACTAACCTTGACATCTGAAGATGAAGTTAGAGAGCCCAACATTGGCCGAGTCATTGAACACCAAATTGGTGAAGAGATGAAAGAGAGTTACATCAATTATGCCATGTCAGTCATTATTGGACGCGCACTCCCTGATGTCCGTGATGGACTAAAACCAGTTCATCGCAGAATTCTGTATGGGATGCATGCTGGCGGTCACACCCATGACAAGACATTTACCAAATCTGCTCGTTCAGTTGGAGAAGTGATGGGTAAGTTCCATCCTCACGGTGACTCATCCATTTACGACACCATGGTTCGTATGGCGCAGGATTTCAGTTTACGATATCCCCTTGTTGATGGTCAAGGGAACTTTGGAAGTATTGACGGAGACCCCCCTGCTGCAATGAGGTATACAGAAAGTCGTCTTGACAGATTAGCAAATAGCCTTCTAGCAGATATTGAAAAGAACACCGTTGACTTCCAACCTAATTTTGATGATTCTGAAAATGAACCGTCTGTGTTACCAGCAGGTATGCCAAATCTATTGCTTAACGGAAGTGATGGGATTGCAGTCGGGATGGCAACAAAAATCCCACCACATAACCTCAATGAAATGACTGAAGCTATCAAAATGCATATCGGCGTTATTCTTGAAACTGGGCTGAATAGTAAGAATCTAGAAAAGCCACCAGAAATAGGTGTTGGAGAATACATGAAACTGATTCAAGGCCCCGACTTTCCTACAGGTGCAACAATCTACGGGATTGATGGAATTCGAGATATGTATGAAACTGGTCACGGTAAATTCCATGTTCGAAGTGATTGCCTCGTAGAAGAAAACGGCGCTGATAAGAGAATTATTGTTAACGCAATTCCATATCAAGTTAAAAAATCAGAAATGCTAGAGAAGATTGCTAAACTCGTAAGTAGTGAGCAAGTCAAAGGTATCCGAGATATTCGTGATGAATCATCCAAAGAAGGTATTCGTGTTGTAATTGAGGTGAAGCAAAATGCTGACCCACACGCGGTACTCAATCAACTCTACAAGTCAAGTCGGCTGCAGGAATCATATTCCGCCAATATGATGGGGATAATCAATGGTCAACCAGTTCAACTAACATTGTCAAGAATCTTGCATACCTGGGTGCGCCATAGAGAAGGCGTTATTGAAAGAAGAACTCAGTTTGAATTAGCCAAAGCAGAGGCAAGAATTCATCTCTTGGAAGGTTTGCTTATAGTTGCCCAACATGGTAGGGATATCACAGATATTATTCGAGATTGTGAAGATTATGCTGAAGTTCATAAACGCCTAGCCGATAAATATGGGATGAGTGAAATTCAAACTAAGGCTGTCTACGAGATGCCGCTAGGTCGTTTGACTAAGCAATCTGTTGGTAAACTAGAGAAAGAGCAAGGAGAATTGGCAATTGCTGTGAAGAGGTATAACGAAATCCTTGCAAGTAGAACTGAAATATTGACAATTGTTATGGATGAACTTCAAGATATCACCAACCGACATGGAGACAAACGCAGAACTCACATTGATCCAATGCCTTTGTCAATGGATAGAGAAGATCTTATCGAAGAGAAACCAATTGTGATTTCTCTATCTCAAGAGAATTACTTGCGCCACGCCCCTATTGAGGCTTTCAGATTACAAAACCGTGCAGGAACTGGCCTCAAAGGTGTAACCACAAAAGATGAGGATGTGCCTCAGAGTGTTCACGCATGTTTCTCAAAGGATAGGTTGCTAATCTTTACTGATCAAGGTAGAGTCTACGGATTACGCGCCTGGGAAACTCCTGAAACAAGCAGACAGGCAAAGGGCAGACATGTGAAGAACTTGCTAGAAGGATTCCGTGATGAAGAAAACGTAGTCGCGATATTACCTGTCAACCGTGAAATGTTGGAAAACCACGAGGGGATATATCTCATGTTTGCTACCAAAAATGGTAGAGCAAAACGAACCGCACTATCTGAGTACGCTAAAATCAACCGTAACGGAAAGTACGCAATCAAGTTGGTTGATGACGATGCATTAGTTGCAGTAAGGACGTTTAGAACAGGAGATGAAGTAGTTTTCATCTCAGCTAAAGGAAGGGCGTGTAGATTCTTCGGTGACGAAGCAAGATCCCAGGGTCGTGTTTCTCAAGGTGTCAAGGGAATGAGTTTCAAACATGAAGGCGATAGAGTAGCAGGAATGATTGTAACTAACAATCCTGATACATACATCCTAACTGTAAGCCGCCGTGGAATGGGCAAGAGAACAAAAATGGGCACGGCAAAAAAAATACCTGACCTAGATAGTGAGGGTGTTCAAAAAGTTGACAAGCACGATGAACCAAAGATGAAAACTGACGGTTATCGAAGAACTAAGCGCGGTGCTAAAGGTGTAAAGACGATGCTAATTGATGACGAAGATGAAATTGTCACAGTTAGGCACATACCTGACTTAGATGATCAATTATTCCTACTTGCACAAAGCGGGATGATGATTAGAATCAGAGCCTCTCAAACCAAAGAAACCACCGGTAGAGTGACTCGTGGAACCAGATTAATGGAACTGAGGGAACGTGATAAAGATGGAAAGCGTGGAAATAAATTCGCAGATGAAATCATTGGTGTAGCAAGATTACCCGCCGAATTACTTGATGATGAATCGAATGAAGCCCTTGATGATGTCATCGGTTCTGAAGAAGAATGATTCCTCATTACATCCGCTCGGCTTAAGACGGATTGGTGGGTCGGCAAGTCCGTTGCGACGTTCGCATAGCCTGGCCATCGCGCCGGATTGCTAATCCGGTGGGTTTACCCGCGAGAGTTCGAATCTCTCACGTCGCGCCATCAACAATCATTCGCTGATAAGCGAATAAATCACCTTTATTGTTTGAGGTTAGTCTGCGTTAAATCAGTTGAACATATCTTCAAGGTCATCCGCCATATCCTCAGCATCCAACATTTCTTGTCGTCTTTGATGCATTTTCTTATCACGTTTTATTCTGCGGCGAACTCCTCTTGTTTGATTAATGATAACAGGTATCATCACTATGTTAAGCAGAACAATCGCAAACGCCATCATGGCACTTGTTCTAAAGGCTCCAATACCCCAGTAATCTAGCACTTCACCAAACCATTCAACCCCATATGGTGGGGGGTCTTCAGGTGGAGGTGGAGGGATTAAATCGCTATTATGGTCCCAAAATTGATTGCCAATATCAACTGTTTCAATATTACCTTGAAGTGGAGAATAATCAATGTTCCCTACATCATCCATTGGCACTAAAATATAATGGTAAATATGTTGTTTCTCAATTCCATTTCGGAATCTATCCTCTTTCTGATGGAAAGTCCCAACAGTTCCGGGCTCTCCCCACATATCTGTCTCAATTGGTTCAATCCACGTCAAATCTGAAGGTATGAGATCAACACGGTATAACTGCCAAGTGATATTATCCTCATCGCCGTACTCTGGCCAGGTCCAAGAAATATCTACATGATGTATATTCTGTCCTGAACTATTATTGAAAGATACTACGTGATTCATGTTCTGCACTTCAACAAATGGTGGGGTGGCATCTCCACACTGCCACTCTACTGAATTACCATTCCACCCTACTGCCCCACCATGTGAATAATCAGGCATACCTTGCCTATCAATCGCCATTACTAGATAAGATACACAAGAGCCATCTGGGAGAGGAGCTGGGTCATTCCAAAAAGTACCATGTGGCTCAATGTCAGATACTTCAGTCCCAATTACTGACTGGAACTGTGAGTTGTTCTCAAATGGCCAAAAGAATGGGAACGACAATCTTCGATAAACTCGCCATCCACCAAAATATGGATTATCAAGGTCACCCGTTGGCTCCCATTCAACCCTAAGTGTACCTCCGGGGAGTTGCACTGTGGTGAGATTTTCGAGACCAACCGATGCTGGAATCAAATCGCCCGCAATTAAGTATATTCCATTGGTATAATCGGTGTCATAAATATGTAAAGTATCATTTTCTGCATTGATTTCATATATCGAAGGGAACAGTAATTCACTTATTGCCGTTGTAGTCTTAGATTCCATTCTAAAGAGTTGAATTGACTCACGATCCAACTCATCCGGAATCATTCCAGTGAGAGAAATCCATGATTCTGTGAATACTATACCTGGATCAGTTACCGTCGCTAATGCCGGTTCAATGTCAAAATCAATTATTCTCAACGTTGAGAGCCCGGCCTCCCTTACCATAGTATAATCAAAACCAGCAGGAGGATATTCCGGTTCATTGAACACATAGTTTACTTGTTCATCTAGAACTGATTCGCCACCTATAACCCAAGGGGAATAAGCCATGGAAATCCGGTTCTGTATTCTTACATTCCTAATTCCCGTCTCCACTTGCCCTTGAGAATCTCTCGTCGTCAGTGTCACTAACCATTCACCCATAGGTAAACTCACATTGATTATTTGACCGTAACCAATGACCTCTTCATAATTCAAACGCCATGTGAAATTCATCGGCATTGCTGAATATTGACTCACTTGACCAATGAATAAAATTGAATCACCACTATCAAATCTTGCACCTTCAGGCGGGTAACTAATTGTTGGATAAGCTGGCCTATGACGGCTACTAACTTCTACCTCATACCAATTATCAGAGGGATTCACATCTAATTCATCAAGTCCTACAGGGAATTCTGCCCGGAGAACTAATTCCCCAATAACTGGCATTGAAAATATACAAGAAGCTGATTCTTGAGGGTTCATCACTACATCACAAGGATTCGGGCCATCGAGTAAAGTACCATTCATATCTAAAATACTCAGTGTAAATGATGTGTTTACATACATTGAACCAATGTTGCCAACAGTTACTCTGATTGAATCATCACCTAGGGGATAGAGAGAATTATTCTGGTTACCTACCTGAATAACTTGACCTGAACCTCTAGCAGGCTCAATACTTTCAATCCATACATCAGTATCGTCGTTGACATATATCATCATTGAACCCATATTATTCCAATCATTCATGTCACCATCTGACGAAATTAAGCCCGCCCGTAACAAAAATCTACCAGGGTAAGGCGCAACTAAATCGGGAAGAGCAGAAACCCAATGCTGATCTGTCGCTGGTGGCGGAAGTGATGTTTGCTGTTCTGTGGCCACAATTAATCTCCCGGCCCCATAATCAATAGAAGAAAATGTTACTTGTTGAGTGAAACTTCCTATTCCAAGTTGACCATCTTGATTTCTTCCTGTGCAAGCGCTCATTTGATTATCCAATACTACACAAGTGTGGCTCCCCCCTAATTGAACAGTATTGACTTGACTAGGTAGATTGATTGTGATATTTTGTGATGAATCACTTGATACTAGATCTCCTGTGCCTAGTTGGCCTTCCTCATTAGAGCCCCAACAATTCAAAGCATCAAAATTAGTTATTACACAAGAATGAGCACCTCCAACTTTAATTGAATTTGCTGTTTGACCATCTGATAATACTACAGAAACAGGGACATTTTCACTATTAAAATGACCTAAGCCAAGTTGACCATCATCATTCAGCCCCCAACATTTCACACTCTCATCATCAAGAATTGCGCAAGTATGTGCTAAACCAGCAGAAATCGAAGTAGCAGTTCTACCTGCGCCCAAATCAACCCATGAAGGGGTGTTTATCCAAATATCTGGCACCCCTAAACCAAGTTGGCCGTGAAGATTCCAACCCCAACAACTTACTGAACCATTATCTAGAATCGCGCATGTATGGCGGTATCCAGCTGTTATTTGTGTAGCAGTGTGATTATCGGTTAAGTTTACCCAGAGCGGTGTATTTCGGCTTGTGAAATTACCAAATCCTAGTTGCCCCTCAATATTCCTGCCCCAACAATTCAGACTTCCATTGTCTAGAATCGCACATGAGTGAGTGTCACCAATTGCGATCGAGTCAGCAGTGTTACCTCCAAATGAAACACTTTTTGGTGAGGTTTGCATCACATTATTTCCAATACCAAGTTGACCATTA
>CBFHYB010000018.1:0-20049 GCA_965659915.1 Candidatus Thalassarchaeaceae archaeon | reverse complement strand
ATAGATTATCAATCTCATTTTCAATTTCTGGCTCAGCAACATAGGCGAAGGTATACCAAGCGAATCCAAACCACCAGATTCCCGAAGAAGCAATGGCCACCTGTGTAGCCCAAAGAGCAAAACCAGTAGAAAACAATAATCCAAGATGAGCAACCAAGAGTAAACCGCCACCAAGATAACCGTATGCATATGCTTTGTTTGAAATTGCATCCATCTCGTGATTTTCACCCTGATAAGGTAGCAATGCGTTGTAGAACACACCCGCAGCATTCAATCCAATATTGGCGAGCAGGAACATGACGAATATCCACACCCAAGCTGAAATACCGAAAAATGGTGCCAATGCCATGAGAAATACAGAGCCGGAACCAAGCCAAGTCATCCATTTAAGTGCGACCATTTTGATGCGCTTACGATCTGCAATGACGCCAATTGAAGGACTGACGATAGCGACCAGCAATGTTCCCAATGTGACGGCTAAAGACCAAGCAGCATCGGAAGTCATTTCCAGTCCGATGACTGTTCCTGTCTACCCATTAGCCTCTAGGAACAGCGCGGCAAACCATGCAGGAAGAATAGCGGTTGTAACACTAGTTTCAAACGCAGACTTTCCCCAATCATACATGCAATAGCCGCGGATTTGCTTTGAATTGCCATCACCTTGTGACTCAACTATTTCCTCAACCGCTGTAGCAGCATCACTCATGGATTGGCTGACACCCCCCATGATTACTGAGTCCTGAATGGTGATATTCTGAACAACAGTGTCGGACCCATTAGAATCACCTATTTTACTGCCTTCGCTATCTGCCATGTTTCTCCGTAGGAGAGCGCGGGCTATGATGCTTCACCAACCATATCGCACCCCTTTGGGTTCAAATGTAGAACCTGTAACGGAGGTTAAGGGGGAGTGAGTTTGACTTGGGAACAACCGAGACAAAATTCTGTAGAAGCACTCTGCTATGGCATCAATCATTTTGATGGTATTGAGTTTGACCTCCGACTTTCTTCTGATGGTGTGTTAATGCTACATCACGACAACACCACTAAGAATGGAGATTATATTGAGTTGTTAAGCAGTGATGAATTAAAACCATTTTCTGATAGATTTGATGACTTGCTAGCAAGAAAAGATTTCACAACCCCTTGGCAAGAACAGGGTAAAACTGTGTGCATTGAACTAAAATCACCACATCCAAGTAGTGGAGTTGGTGGTGGTTGGAGAGGTGGTTCAAAACGGGTTGAATACATTTCATCTATGATTAAGATGGTTGATGATGCGATTGCTGAATTTGAACTTCCTGATGGAACTACTGTTCTGTATTCCTTTGACAAAAAATTCCTACCTGCTGTTAAAGCAGCGGGCTGGCAATATCCCAAAGCCCGCCTAATGCCTACATTGAGAGAATGGGGTTCAGGTAATTTACAACGTGCAATTGCAGCACCATCTTTCATCGCCCATTCATTACCTAGATTAATGCGTAAACACCAGAAATGGGGGGCTCCAATGATTCCATGCACAATAGATTATCTTCATGGAATTAATCGCCATCTAACACTTGGTACTAGCGTTGCCCTAACAGGTAAAGGATTAGAAAAATTAACCAAGGCAAGGAAAGGATTCCCCGCCTTTGTTTGGCCAGTTAGAGTTGATAATGAAAAGGCGGTTCTTGACGCAGGGCTCACCGCCCTGACTGATGATGCATCTCCTGAAATCACTCATCTTCCTGATGGCTCTCCTAGGTTAACTAGGCCAGCTAGTGAACCGCTTTTTGACGGACAACATATTCCGTGGCATGAAATGACAAATAATAGCCGAAAAGAATTCCTTTCAGCCCAAAGAACACGCTGGCAATGGAGACGCAGTATTGATGAATTGGTGGATTCAAGTGATGGAAACCAAATCCCTTGGGAAGTACCACGAATAATTGGTCATCGTGGCGCTGGAAAAACCAAATTTAAGTGAATATTTGGTTGAAATTATTCAAGCCGCTGAACAGGTTGGTCACGACCAATATATTTAGGTCGGTAAATTGGTACCCCACGCCCACCTCTTGCCTTGCGCTCATCAAGAATTTGTGCACTAATTCCGGCAATTCTAGCCCAACCGAAGAATGTTGTGAAATATTCTGGTTTATGGAATCCTACGGCGTGCAACAGTGTTCCTGAAGCAACATCAACATTAGCAAAAGGATTGCTTATCTTTGGATTTTCACCAAGCACTTTTGGTGCAATTTCTCTCAATACCTTCACGATTTTGAAATTATTATCATCGGGACAAATCTCTGAACCTAATGCTATTTGAGCAGCGGCTCTAGGGTCTTCTGCCCTAAGCACTGCATGGCCAAAACCGTAGACAGGACGCTTTGCTGCCAATTCACTTCGAACGAACTTTTCCACCTTATCTGGATCACTGGTTCCAATTCTCTGGATAAACTCAAGACATGACTGATTAGCTCTTCCGTGCAAAGGACCTGAAAGAGCGTTCATTGCACTTGACATGGATGCATAGAGACTAGCCTTACCACTGGCGACACACTTTCCTGAAAATGTGGATAGGTTTCCGCCACCATGGTCCATGTGTAGCACTAAGAAAGTACGCAGTACGCGAATCATATCCTCTGAATCTTTACCTGATACACCCAATAAATGGACGAAATTCTCAACCATTCCCTTTTCTGGTTCACTACCTGATTCAGGTAATCCGTGACCGCCGCGCAATAGGAATATTGTTGCCATCAACTCTGGCATTCTAGCAATAAGATTGAGGCCATCTTCTCGAACATCACCGGTTGTATCAGCAATCCCTAATGCCTGAATTCCAAGTGATAACCAATCCATTGGATGACCACTACCAGGGGTCAAAGATTCCAGCACTCTAAGTGCACCAGCAGGCATCTCCTCTGCTCGAGCCGCCAAATCTTTGCGGAATTCTTGAGATTCATGGCGATTGGGTAATCGCTTTTCAAAAAGCAGGAAGATAATATCTTCTGGATCCATTTCTGCCAAATCTGTAATTGGATAGCCAACATAGTGAACTCCTTTTATTGAGTCAACGAATGAAGTTCGGCAAGTACCAACAGGAATCCCACGTAATCCCGTATCCAAGTGTTTATCCTTAACTTCAAACAATGTTGGTTCATCCTCATTGTCAGTCATTTGGCAATCACCTCCTCCGGGAATTCACCTCACTCTAGTCGTTGGTATAAGTGCAACGCAATAAGATTCACAAAATACGTCAACTGAATACTAAGAAAAATAAATTTTCTTCTTCTTCACCACACACATAACAATTACAGCCACATAGCCACCCCTGCAACTGAGAAGATGTCTAGGTGGAAGCGAAGATTCGGCAGCCGAGAGGCCCCTTGGTGGGAAAGTGGTGTCAACTTCATTTGTGTTCCAGACTGTGGACGATGTTGTGATGAACCGGGAGGTATTGTGTACCTCTCCCGCGAAGATGCTGAAAGAATTGCTAAGCACCTTAAAGTTAGTTTGAAACAATGGTTAGCAGAAAATTGCCGGACTAGTTTCGATGGGAGATTTGTATTAGAATCCAAACCAGAAGATGGGCGTTGTATTTACTTAACAGGTGAGAAAACTTGCAGTATTTATGAGGTAAAGCCTGCCCAATGTTCAGCCTTTCCATTTTGGCGGGAAAACCTAGTTTCTGGCCGGTCTTGGGAGAAAACCAAAGCACTGTGCCCTGGAATTGACCATGCTGATGCAATAGAAATTCATGGTGATTCAATCAAGTTGAATTTAGAAGCCGACCGTATTGCAGAAAAAGGATTCAGGTTCATTTGAAATCACTTTGTCAACTCATCTTTCTTCCAAGTTGAGTTAATGGCTCATTTCTTCTGGGTCAGCAGTTCTGAGAATTACCAACGGTTGCAGAGGGGTTGTTGGTGTTAACAAATCATCTGTAGGTTCGAGGATTACTAACGGCTGCAAAGTGGCTTCGGATGCTAACAAATCATCTGCAGATACTGATTCTTCATCAATATCCCATTCAGTTTGTGGAATATATTCCTCTATACCAGCCGCTTCGTAGGGTCGTTCTGGCTTAGTTCTCTTCTTGAGAGATTCGCCTGCACCTAATTTTGAAATGCGTGACAATTTACGTTCAATTTCAAGCATTTTATCAGCCATTTCAACCAATTCCTTTGGTTCGGCATCCTCGATTTTACTGGAAATATCTTCCATTTCCCCATGTAAAGAGAATAATTCATCTTGATGCCTGCGAAGCCTAGACTCTAGCCGATCAAGGAATCCTTCACTCATCAAATCAATATTAGGAATCTCTCCTCTCGGCGCCTCTAATGTTGTGGGAACCCCTGCCAATTCAATTCTATCGCGTGCATCCTCAAGTGCACCTTTCTCACGTCCAAGATGTCTCTCAATTAGTGAATCAACCGCATCTCTACTAGTATCAGGCATCAACTCAGGTGGCTGATAATCATCGACAACAGATTCCAATTCACTGATAATATCAACATTTGGTTGTTGCTCCTTGGGTAATACATGGTCAAGCACCTCGCGGACAATTCTCTGCCCTGTCCTCTCAGTATCCCAAGTGATTAGACCATCATCACCTCGCATGACCAATTCTTCTCCTGAAAGTATTGTTTCAATATCATCGACTCCAAATGGCTCTGCCCCAGCCTCAATTGCTAGTGCTACCGCCTCAAAACCAGATGTTGCTGAACTCCAATCACTATTCGACGCAACTGCAATTGTTCGTAATTGTTCATCTGATAGAGGAATACCCCTAATCAAGGCTAAGTTCCTCATAAAAAGAACCAATGTCATGACATCTGGAGTCCCCATGTTGACTTCAACGGATGACCTGAGTACACCAGCTAGTAATCCTGAATAATTGCAGTTTTCACTAGAAGTGATTACCACTTGGACTCCAAAATTAAGACAACTGTCAATGATAACACCTAGATCTTCTTCTCTATCATTACTAACCAACTGAATATCATCAATAAGCAGCGCACTACAACCCTGTATTGCGTCTACCCAATCATCTGATAATTGGGATGGGAATGAACCTCCAACAATGATTCGGACTTCACCTTCAGGTGACCTAGTGTGCATTGATGAGCCAATTGCTCTCAAAAGGTGACTTTTTCCCACACCTTCTTCTCCAATAATGATGAGAGGATTTGCTCGTTCGGATGGGTGAGTTATCACCTCATTCCCAGCAGTACTCGCCAAACGGTTGTTAGGACCAACTTGCCAATTACCCCAAGTGAAGTTTTGGTTGGGTGTAAAGATTGGAGGCCATTGAGGTCGGCCAATCGCCAACTCTTCTGCCACCATATTCAACGGTGATTCAACTGGTGGCGGAACTGTTCCTGTAAGTTCAGAATGATGCTGACGAGCAGACTCACTCGGCCTAGCATGACCTCTTTGCTCAGATAGAACATCCCTCCATAACGGTGTAGAGGCTTTTCGATTGTCTGAATCTTCAACATCTGCGTTTACCCAGGCGGGAAAATTAGGGTTTGGTGCAGGAGTGGCTTCATCAATGTCAATCATTGGAGCATCTGCTTCAACCCCCTGCCGCATTCTCTGTAGCCGTTGAGACGCAATGGTACCAAAATCGCCTGTTTTCTTTTTGACTGCAGTTGAAGTTGAATGTAGGAACGGTCCATCAAATGGATTCCCCACCGCAGGTGATTTGCCCCTTCGAACATATTGTCCAAGTGATGGTTGAGGTGACTCCGAATCCTCTGAATTAGAATCCGATTTGGACAATAATCGCTTGCTTTTCTCCAATTGTTGTTGGAGAACTGTTCGTCTACTCATACCCTTCACCAAACATCCTACATTAGTCATTAATTATCAATAATACTGGAACAATCAACCCTCAAAGTCATCTAACATTGATTGAATCTTTTCAATCTTCTCAAATTGGATGAGTTGCTTACGATATTTGGCAGCGACTGTTGGGTTGATTACAGACTTACCTTCTTGGACATTAATTCGAGTGATTAAATCATTTACAATTACTGATTTCTTCTCAAAATCAGCAAGCAATTTCAATCCCTCCTTTGAGTTAGCTTCAATTCGATCAACAAGTTGACGAATTGGATGGCCTTTATCAGCCAAAGTATTGATTCTTTCAAGGATCTTCAAATCAATTCCAGACTTCTTCACCATTTGTTTACGGTCAGCATAAAGAGCTTCTAACTCTGAACCAACTAACATTTGTGTAAGAGTCTTTGATTTCTGTACGCGAACCGCTGATTCTCTAGCAAGAGGATTGGTCACCAAATCCGGAGCGAGTGAGGTTGGCCCTTCTTCAGATGCACTAACCACCGCAGCACCCCATTGACGTGTGTTGGCACCAGAAATTGAAGCGGTTTTTGAAACTTTTACACCATGACGTAGAGACCTTGAATTGTCAACTGCAGCATTCATTCCACGAGTCTCAAGAACTTCCCAGTTCCTTTCTTCATCGGTTTCCCATTCACCAACATCTCTAAATTCGTCCTTCTTGTAATTGAGCGCGGTTACCGAACTATCTATCGCTTCAAAACCAGAATCTTCTAATTGGCCTTCAAATTGCTTACTATTTTCAGCGGCATAATGCATTGATGCCTTTTCAAATTCTAATATATCGGGTTTACGAGGCACGCTTATTCGCCTCTTTTGCTTGTTACGATAATTTACTGTAGGATGATTTGGCCCAGTATATTCTGGTTCAACCGTTGGCTCAGAAACGTTCTCATCATCAACAATCACAGTCTCAACAGAATTATCTTCATCAGAAACCGTAACCTCAATTATTTCAGAAGTTGATACCTCTTCTTGAGAAATGGTTGGTGGCTCATCATCCATATTAGCCGAGGGAGCCGTTGCCCAACTCGGAAGGGCGAAATTACCATCTTCATCACCACTATGCTCAACCGTTTCTACAGATTCATCATCAGGGATTATTTCTTGCGAAGCAGTAGGTTCTGGTTCTACTTCTGATTTCATCTCATCAATCAAAGAACGCGCTGAAAATGAGGTTTCGGGTTGAGTGAAATGAGACGCCGTGACGGCAGAATCAACTTTTGTTGGTGATTCTTGTGCCTGCTCATCAGAGGAAAGAAGGCGTGACGCAGCAGCCTTGAAATCGCCTTCTGCCTCTGTAACAATGTCAATTTTTTGTGGTTCTGGAATCCTTAACGATTCTGTTTCTTGACAGAATGAATGGCCTTCAACCACTGCTGGCCTCTGAGCCCATTCATCAATTGTGCCAGCACTTATCTGGTCACATTCTCTTAGCAATAATGAACGTTCACGCTGATCCCAAACATCAAAATCAGCAGGGATTAACACCATGTTGTTGGAAGTTTGAATGCCATCAAATAAATTACGTAACATCCCTATCAATCGGCTAAATCCATGGATTCCACTAAGATATTCAACTCCATCAAGAATAATTACTGCTCTTGATGAGCCCCACAGGAATTCATCGCATTTTCGTCGGATTTCTTCTAGCCCAGGATTAACTGTACTCACCCCTTCAACATCTCGTTCACTAAGCCAGCAACAAACCGAAGTTGGTAATCCAAAATCGTCAGAAATTCGCTTAGGTGGGCTACGTGACAACACCATTATCGGATGGCCGATAGCAGCAAGATGTGCTACAACTTTAAACACTGAATCAGGGGTCTGTTCATCGATTAGATAACTACAACCTGATTCTAATTCTTCCCCTGGATTATAATCAATAACGTCTGCGAAATCATCCTCATCTGAATCATCTTCATCATCATCTAAGGTCTGCTCGGTCATCGTCCATTCGCGATTACGCTTTGACCGCCACCAATCAGAATCTCGCTTTGTATCAGTTATCCATCCCTGGGTTTTCTTGCCAGCATAATTTTCTGAACCAGAAAAATGCAACTTTGCCTCTGGATGTAAATCAGCAATCAATCCAAGATCAACATCTGTATGAACTGAAATCCGTGAATCATCCGCCGCAGCACATTTCCTCAACTCATCCAATGCTGTATGACCCATCAATAATTCAGTCGATTCAAATAGAGCCATTTCAGGTGCCCCATCTGAAATCACAAGTTGAGCAATACTTACTGGATTGGTTGGTTGTTGAATCCTAATATAGCCGCTATCGCCTTCTCTATCAAAGTCAATTAGGAGTAACTCAAGCACCCCAGAACCACCTCTACGCACCTCCTTGGTGATGCCCTTGGGTAGTTCAGCCATGCCAATCCTCGGCCCTCGTCTTGCTTGACCCCCTCTTGAACGTGGCCCTTCACGCACGCGTACTATGGCCGATTCGCCAACTTACCTCAATTCACCGACCTAATTGTGGAGACCTGCAATAATAGTAAAAAAACAAACTTATTGGCTAGTGAATTTATTCACTAGAGCGTGATTAATCACTTGACATACCAAGAATCTGGTGTCCACGGCCAAACCAGCCCCAACATCACGAAAATTGAATGAAGTGGCCCCCCCTACGGCTGTTATGGATGACCTACCAGATGATGCTATCTTGTGGTCGGTTAACTCCGATATTGCCAAGGTTCAACGACAAAATATGTACAATGCTGTGTTTTTCACATTTGCAGGTTTCTTTGCCATAATAATTTGTTTCAAGATTCTGTCTGTTTTTGGTTTAGACAATATGATTATTCTGTTTATTCTCGCTGTAATTATCGCATTCATGCTGTGGAAAGAGCTTTCAAGAAATATCAGAAAGATGGCACTGCTAGACTTGGTCGCAATTGGAAGCGGACATCCATGGCATCCAAGTGAAGGCATGGAGAACAACTCCGTTTTTGTTTCAGATGGGGAATCATGGCACCTAATCCCTCCAAAAGTTCGCATCTCACCTCAACCGGGTTCAGGAAATGAGAGCACTCTTCTGAAGAAAAATGATATGGATGGCAAAACTATGTTGCGATGGCAGCATCCGCCTGACCCACTTACTCGCGGAGTTCTATCACTAATCAATCAGGCTCTTTCTTTCCGTGACGCACAAGAAAGGGATTTCGACTCGGAAGACCCAATAGAAATGGCAAGAGAGAGAGAAGAATTGGAGTTTTACCCTGTAGAAAGAGTGTGGGAAGAAACAACACAGGGATCTTTAGCACCGGAACCAGGAGCACTACTTCGCAAGATGAGAACACATAGTGCTGAAATCATCAAGAAAGATGACGAACAGTAATGCCCGCACCCTATTCAACGTGAATGTTAATGCTGTTCAGTCAGTAGGAATACAATATGGACTCGTGGCGCCAGCGTTTGGAGTCGCTTGATGAAGCGCAAACTGAGATGCTCTTGGGCTCCCCAATGTCCCAGCGTTTTGCATCTTGGCCACTTTCTGTAAGTCACCCTGCGATTGTGGGAGCATTCTATGGTTTACTACTAACAGCCGCCTTGATTATTCCAATTGGATACCACCAACTTTGGGATATTGAGTTGTGGTTTAGAGAAGTTGCCTTCAGAGGTTTGAGTATCGCCCTTGGATTAGCATTAGCAGGACAATTTTCATCCTTGATTAGCAAATTTTTCCAACGCCCACCAATAACACCACCAAGAACCATACTTTTCACCATGCCTTTTGTTGGATTCATCATCTTGCTAGGTAGTTGGATGGATTTGACTCCTCAAATCCCAGAGGTATTAGCGTGGTTGCTAATGCTCACACCAGGACCAATTTATGTGCATCTTTCTTGGGCTCCCCGTTACAGGATGCTAACGATGTTAGAAGATGGAAAAGACCCATTTGGCCCATCAAGAGTTGAACTTGGTCAAATGGAAATGGAGCAAGAACTTGTAGATGCTGTGAATGCCATTGATGATTAATCATCAAATTAAGTTCACAATTTTGCCAGCGGTTTCGTAAGCAATTAGAATCTCATCTAATTGCTCATCTGTCAATCCGGTTGACAATTGATTGCGCACCCGCGCTTTATCTCGCGCCACCATCGGGAATACAATCGCACCGACAACGACACCGAGTTTGCGCATTTCTGCTGATAACTGCTTAGCAACTGATGATTCACCGCACATAACTGGAATAATTGGAGTTGTTGACATTCCTAAATCAAAGCCAAGAGAGAGCATTTCACGGCGGAATCTATCGGTGTTCTCCCACAATCTAGCATGATGCTCTGGTTCCTCCATCAACACCTCAACAGCTGCCTTTTGAGCCGCTGCAACCCCAGGTGGTTGACTCCCTGAGAGCAACCATGAACGAGAGTGATTCAATGCATGATTTCGGACTTGTTCACTACCCGCAACTATTCCTCCTTGAACACCAAGAGCCTTTGAGAAAGACCCGATTTCAAAGTCAACCCGACCTTGTAATTTGAAATGGTCAACAATACCAGCACCCCTGCCACCCAAAACACCCTCGCCATGGCAATCATCTACGAACACCATCGCGTCGTACTCCTCGGCTAATTCCGTTATCTCGTATAGAGGTGCAATATCTCCATCCATTGAAAATACACCATCAGTAATGATTAGTTTGCGCTCACTTCCCGAGTGCTGACGAAGTACTTCTTCTAAGGCGCCAACATCGTTGTGTGGGTAGACTGCGCGGCTTGCTTTGGTTAGGCGAACTCCATCAATAATTGATCCGTGATTTAATTCATCTGAGATGATAACATCCTGTTTCCCAGTCACCAAAGTAGGGATTAGTCCAACGTTTGCAGTATATCCTGCCGAATAGATTAGAGATGCTTCTACACCCTTGAATTCAGCGACCTTTTTCTCGGCTTCTAAGTGAATATCCATGGTGCCGCTAATGGCTCTAACTGAGCCACTTCCAACACCGTATTCTTCTGTGGCTGCGATTGATGCGGCAACCACCTTTGGATGAGTAGTCAAATTCAGATAATTGTTGGCTGAGAGCATTATCATCTCTTTGCCATCAACAGTACAACTAGGTGTGCTGGCTGATTCTAGTGTGGGTGGCTCCCACAGTAGATTTTGCGATTCTAGCGCTTCGAAACGCTCGCGCATCCACGGGATATCTCTCGCCATTAAGTGGGCAACTACGCGCCCACCTCTTTTTGATTGCGCCCACTAACTTAAGTCTCTACAGATAGATAATTTACTACTTCAGAGGATTTTAGCGATTTCATCACCAAGTATTGGCAACGCCTCTTCCCAAGTTGAAACAATGCCGTAATCGGCTACCTTGAAAATTGGTGCCTCTGGATCTTTATTGATTGCAACAATGTATTTGCTGGTACGCATTCCCGCCAAATGCTGGATCGCACCCGAAATACCAACCGCAATGTAGAGGCTTGGATTGACTGTCTTTCCAGTTTGACCAACTTGCATAGAGTGAGGGATTTCATCCCATGTATCTACTGCGGCTCGGCTAGCACCGACCGCTGCCCCTAACTTATCTGAAAGTGCATACAAATGCTCAAAATTATCTGGACTACCCATTCCTCTGCCCCCTGAGATAATGATGTCTGCATCGGAAACATCGAGTCTAGCGCTAGCCTTTGCAATTGCTTCTTGAACTGCAATTTTCACATCACCACTTTGCTGGACAGTAGCAGATTCTGCACTGCCGCCATCTCCTGCAGGAGGGAAGGTGTTTGAGCGAAGTGTGACTGCACAATCTCCACCAACGGTGACTTCTTGCATCGCTTTGCCAGAATAAATCGGGTGAGTCATTGTCAAACCTTGTGAAATTGCTACAACATCCTGCACCACAGGTACACCACGGCGGGCTGCAATCCTTGCAACCACATCTCTGCCTTGAGCGCTTGCCGCTCCAATGATGACACCAGCCCCAGCCGCAGCATCAAAAGCTGCAGCCCAAGCACCGCCATCGAATGTTGAGAAACAATCTCCAACAACTGAGAGAACTTTCCCCACGCCGGCGATTCCAGCCGCAGCATCAGCGCCGGCTCCCCCAGCACACAGAACAGTAGGTGATGCACCTAAGGACGTGGCCGCTCCAACTAATTGGCTAGTTACGGGGTGTAAATTATCCCCTTGAGTTTCTGCAATGATTGTAATATCCATCTTCATCCCTCCTACAGCACCTTTGCCTCATCACGCAATAGCCCAACAACTTCTGGCACACTATCTGAGCCCTGGTAAGTCTTACCCGGTGGTTTTTGAGCAGGAGATGAATGACCGTTGAAATTGACTTTTGATGCGCTAACATCGCCGCCTACGACTTCAATTTGAGCCCGCTTTGCCATCATGATACCTCGTACATTCGGGCGGCGTAACTCATGCTGAGTTTTTGTGAAAGTTACTACTGCTGGAGAGGATACTGTCACTCTCTCGCTACCACTTGCAGTTGGCCTTAGGTAGGAGCCTGCTGAATCAGACTCACTTACTTCTGTCACACAAGCAACACCAAGAATTTCTGCTATTCCTGGTCCTGTGGAACCTTGATTGCGGTCTGCTGATTGTTTACCACAGTAGACCAAATCTGCGCCGGCCGCTGTAACAGCGTTTGCGAGCGCAGACTGAACTTGATTGGAATCCAAATCTTGCCAGTCATCTTGCCAAATACGCACCAACTTGGTGACTCCAAGTGCTGCTGCATCTTTCAGAACCTTATCTGCTCTTGCTGGACCCAAAGTGATTGCAGTGATTGAACCGCCAGCCGCTTCCGTGTGTTGCAATGCCGCCTCGAAAGCGTATTCATCATACGGGCTGGTTACCCAACTTGCAATGGCAGATTCATCTACACGACCGTTGACAACAACAATCTTGGCGTTGGTGTCGGGTACTTGCTTCAGCAACACGGCAATTTCTACCATGATGCGGCGACTTAGGATGCCTCTATGAACATTTAGACTAAACAAACAGGTGCTCTTACAGAGCAAATCGGAAAAATAATGCAAAAAACCAAATTCTTGCTCTCTTTTTGTTCAACGCGTAAAACTTTTGTTCAAACGCGTAAAACTTTTTGTTCAAAGAGTACGAGTGAAACTCTGAATGCCAGTGATATGACGTCCTAAAATCAAATTGTGAATATCGTGAGTTCCCTCATAAGTCTTGACGGATTCTAAATTCGCCATGTGCCGCATGATACAATACTCATCTAAAATTCCATTCGCACCATGAATATCCCTAGCCTCTCTAGCGATTTCAAGAGCGATGTCAACATTGTTCATCTTAGCGAGTGAAATATGTTCAGGTATCCATGAACTATCATCCTTCTTGCGACCTAACTCAAGTGCTAGCAACTGCCCCTTGGTGATCTCCCTCAGCATCCAAGCCAACTTGTTCTGCACAAGTTGGTAAGAAGCGATTGGGTGGTCAAATTGAATTCGCGAAAGCGAATATTCCTTTGCTGAACTGAAGCACGCTTGGGCCGCCCCAATCGCACCCCACGAAATCCCGTAACGTGCATTATTTAGGCAAGAAAATGGACCCTTCAATCCCTTCACACCTGGTAACATCCTGTCTTTGGGGATCTTGCAATCTTGAAACACTAACTCACTAGTCACACTAGCCTTCAGCGAGTGCTTTCCTGTCATTTCTGGAGCAGAGTATCCTTCATCACCGGTTTCAACAATGAAACCACGAATGACACCATCCAATTTTGCCCAAACTACTGCCAAGTCAGAAATCGTACCATTGGTAATCCACATTTTTGCACCATTCAACAAGTAATGGTCGCCTTTGTCCTCAGCCCTAGTAATCATGTCACCTGGATTTGAGCCATAATCCGGCTCAGTCAATCCGAAACATCCGATGATATCTCCCGATGCCATTTTCGGCAAATATTTGTTTTTCTGTTCTTCACTACCAAAGTCCCAAATTGGATACATTGCTAGAGAACCCTGCACACTTGCAAACGAGCGAAGACCAGAGTCACCACGTTCTAGCTCTCGGCAAATGACGCCGTAAGCAACGTAGGAAAGTCCGGGACAACCATATCCTTCTAGTGGTGCACCAAGCACCCCCATTTCACCAAGTGCTACGCGCCATTCGTCAGGAAAAACACCATCACTGCAGGCCTTTTCGATTTTTGGAATTACTTCATCATCAACCCAGTCGCGAACCATGTCGCGGACCATTATTTCCTCTTCACTAAGTTGTGAATCAAGATCGTAGAAATCAAGTGCTTCGTACACCATCTCCGTCACCCTTGACTATCTGCGGCCTGCAACGGCTCATCAATGCTCCGATTGAGTCTGTTGCTTCACTTTTTAGCACCCTTTCTTGCTTTACCTTGCGATTGGCCTTTACTCGCTTTAGCCGCTTCTCTCTTTGCAGCCAAACGGCCATTTGACCAGGCCATGTATCTTTTCTGCAAAGCAGGCGAACTCATGTAAATCAATCCAAGAACAACACCTGGCACTGCGATAATGACAAGCATTGGAGCAAGGGCTGCCGCTAGATTTTCTGAAATTGTATTTTGAGGAGGGTAATAATACACCACACGACCGTAGGAAGTGATTGCATATCCTTCGTCAGAATTGAATGACCAACCGCCCACAAGTGTCTCTCCGCTAAGTGATGCATCAACCCCCGAAGCATCTGAATTTTCCAACCATGGATAGGCTAAGCCCATTTCATCAGTACCAGCTTTGATATCCCAATCAACCCATCCAAAAGGAGCTGTTTGCAAAAGTAAGTGATTATTGTCACGAGCATGTATTCCGGTGAATTCACCAGAAATTTCAACATTCTTGACTAATACAAATGAATCCGTAGGATTATTCAAATCTAGTTCAACGATACCAACTGAATGCCCTTGACCAACTCCAAAGCACCTGTCTCTCTCAATATGAGGGCATTCTACTGAGAACCATCTTGTTCCTTCACTTCCTGAAAGCCAGTGAAGTTCATGCTGTTGATCAATGACAGCCATTCCATCCGATTCAGTCGCAACGAGGCATAGTGCATGCATCTTGTGCAGGCAACTAATGTCAAGAATTGGTGAACTCTTGCTATTGTTCAATGGGAAATATTCTGAATTACCGTTAGCATCCTCTCTGAATCTAGTGATTACGCCACTATCTGCTCCAATGTAAGCCCAATTACCTGATGAATCCCAAGTCACCGCATTCAGGGTTTGAGCCATTAAATTGGCTGTTGAACCGGGTACATGAGTGACTGAGTGGTCATCTCTTGTATAACGTAAGAGTGTACCATCATCCCCTACAATTAATGCTGTAAGTCCTTGGGGATGCCAATCAACATCATTTAGGTCATCTTGATCATTAGAATTCAGTTGCACCTGATTGAATGGTTTACCTGCTGAAATGAAATGAGAATACCCCAATGTTCCAACTAAAAGCACATCCTCCCCTGATGGTGAAACCGCTAGCGCGTCAATACCCATATCTGATTCACCAATGAACAGTTCTGTTGATACCGTTACCACCGACGAACTTTCTTGAGCCAATGCTGTTGGAAAGACTAAGAGAAGCAATACTAGAGGTATGGTGACCCGCCGCATGAACAACCCCACCGGCACCGGTGATTTATCCTTCACGGATGATGAAGACAGGTGTTTCAGTGAATAAGTTTGAACAACATGAGCCTCTCGGACCCGTTCATGGAGACCTTTGAGGTTAAGCGCGGGATAGTTAAGGATGTTTTAGGAGACGGAGGACTGGGGACTCTTGCCAGCAATTATTTTGACAATGTTCAAGCATCTAGTGATGATGGATTCGAAGGAAGTTTTGGAATCTTGATAAAAGTCGCTGCTCATTACAATGACAAAGGGAAATTAGTAACCGATGTCGAACAAATGAAGGGCAGCGATTTGCAAGAATTTCTTGAGGCTGATGGTGGGCGAGAGAAAGCAATGGATTCACGCCGAAGATGGTCGGAATTCCTTGATTCTGCAACAGGATATTCACCAAAACAACGCGGAGACAAAGCAAAAGAATCTGCCAAGAAAGCATCAAAGGCAAAGTCTGCCATCTCACAAGCCCAGCATTTCATGAAAATGTCAGATGTAAGTGAAGAGAAATCAGCTCTGGCTGATGAATTAATCACTGAGATTCAGGAATGCATAGACCGGGGAGACTTTACCCGTGCAGCAAGCCGTGGTGAAAAACTAGGAAAAATGTTCTAAGGGTGATAAAATGGAAGATGAAGACCTATCTCCGCTTTCAGCAGAGCACAAAGAGAAAGTCTTAGCCATGTTCACCGATGCTGACGAGGTCGTTGGTGTAAATCACCTAATTGATTGCCTAAGTAATTCCACTTCACACGCGGGTGACGGAATCCTCAGAGCCTATGTCGGATTTGAACCGTCAGGAAAAGCACATATTGGCTGGAAAGTAATTTCACAAACTCTCAAACGCTTACTTGATGCTGATGTAAATGTGCTAATTTTCCTTGCTGATTGGCACGCCTGGGTGAATGACAAATTTGGCGGCGATATGGACAAAATCCAGACCACAGGCCGTTACATGGAGGAGGTTTTCAGAGCCCTCCTTGGGCACCCAGAAGAAGGTGAAGGGGCAGGCCAACTTCGATTCCTTTACGCTAGTGAACTAATGGACTCCGGAGATTATTGGGCTAGAGTTCTAAAATGTTCTAAAAACATGAGTTTAGACCGCGTACGCCGCACCTTCAGCATCATGGGAAGAGCCGAGGATTCTTCCGATGGTGACTTGTCAAAATTCTTCTATCCAGCAATGCAAGCAGCGGACATATTTGAGTTACAGATTGATATCGCAATAGGTGGAATGGACCAACGCAAAGCACACATGTACATGCGACAGGTTGCCGACCGCCATAATTGGCTCAAAGCAACCTGCGTCCACACACCTATTCTCTCAGGGCTCAAAGCATCGGGAGCAAGAATGGAATCTTTTGACCATAAGATGAGTAAATCTGATCCATCAGGGGCTTTATTACTACACGATGACGCTAATAAAATGCGGAAAAAGATGCGGAAGGCATACCTTGACCCACAAGACGAAAATTCGCCTGCTTACGAATTAGTAGAGCACATTATTCTCCCAGAGTTAGGAAGCCTAACTATAACACCAAAACCAGAGTACGGAGAACCTAGTACATGGGATAATTTGGACTCATTGAAATCTGCTATATCCAGTGGAGAGATTCATCCTCTTGACTTCAAATTTGGAGTGGCTGATGGATTATCGGAAACTTTAGCACCTTTAACAGCCCATTTTGACAAAAAACCTGAACTTCTTGATGAAATCAATTCTATCACAGAATCTTGAGTTAACAACCTCTCGGATGCCGAATTGACTACCAATTAACCCACTATGGATATTCCTAACGGGAGAGGGTTCTAATGCAATGTGCCCGCGGAATTGGATTAGTGGTTAACATGGTTGAAGTCGGAATCGATGATATCGCAATCCATTTCCCTAAAATTTACTTCGATATGAAGGATTTTGCAGAGATGAGAGGAGCGGACTATGGTAAACTAAATCGTGGATTAGGCCTCTCAGCGATGTCTGTTCCAGACATTCACGAAGATACTGCAACTATGGGCGCAAATGCTGTCACCCGGCTGATTGACCGCAACGGATTAGACCCTAACGAAATCGGCAGAATGTATCTTGGAACAGAATCAGCTCTAGACGGTGCAAAACCAACCGCAACGTACATTCTTGATATGCTAACTCAACGCTATTCAAAACAATATGGAGAAGACTGCTTCCGAAACTGTGATGTTGTTGACATGACATTCGCTTGCATCGGTGCTGTTGACGCATTACACAACACCCTTGACTGGGTCGCTAGAGGCGGTGAAGATGGAGGTAGAGTTGGAGTAGTAGTATTCTCTGACAATGCCAAGTACGACCTTGAATCTAGCGGAGAGTATACCCAAGGAGCAGGTGGAGGTGCTATTCTTGTACGCCACAACCCTCGCCTTATCTCAATCCCTGATACCTGGGGAATCTCAACTACACCCGTCCATGACTTCTTCAAACCACGTCGCGAGGTATCTCTAACCTCAATCATCACCCATGTTGTGCAACTAGCACGGGAAACTGGGGAGACACTCAAAGAAGGAGTCGCCGAGAGAATGGTCAAACATCTTCCAGAATCTACCGTTCGCCGACTTGGCATATTTGCTCACGGTGAAGAAAAAATACAGGTTCACCGTGATGAGCCTGTATTTGATGGACAATTTTCCAATCGCTGTTACCAAGAAGCTGTGAAAACCGCTTTCTTAGACTTCCAGCGAAAAGCTGTGAAGAGTGGGAGATATAATGCTAAAACCGATGCTATTCTAACAGAACAATGGATTAGAATCATCATGCATCTACCCTATGCTTTCCAGGCAAAGAGAATGTTCCCAGATGTGTTCCGTCACGACCGCCGAAATGAACCGATGTGGCAGGAAGTCATTGCTGAGATTGGTGAAGAGCCTGATAGAGCAGATTTTGAAGACACACCAGAAGGGGAGAATGAATGGGATAGGGCCCAAGATTTGTACCGCAGAGCAATTTCAAAGACTAGCCATTACCAAGAATTCCAAAACACTAGGATTGAGAAGGCTCAACGCGCTTCAAGCCTAATTGGAAATCAATACACTGGATCTATTTTCCTAGCAATAATGTCAACCTTTGAGTCGGATTATGAAGATAATGAAAATATTGAGAATGATTATTTTGGATTGTGTGGCTATGGTTCAGGAGCCAAAGCAAAGGTGTTTGAAGGAAAGGTTTCACCACAATGGCGAGAAATCGTATCTCGCTGGAACATGTTTGAGAGAATGGCAGGTCGTGTTGCTATTGACCGCGCTACCTACGAAGAACTACACAAAGGACTTCGAGAAATTTCAGTTGTTGAGCCAAAGGGTGAGTTCGCTCTTGTTGAAATTCAATCTGAAGGAGCCTATGAAGGCGCCCGAACATACCGTTGGGTTGCTTAACGTAGCAAATAAACCTAGAAATATCCGATTTCATTAATTGAAATCAGACTTCATAGAGATATTCAAGATATTCATCTGGAGTAAGAAGGTCTTCTTCGTCTAACTCATCAGGACGGATATTCATCAACCAACCATCACCATACGGATCTTCATTGACTAATTCAGGACTATCCTCGACTTCGCCATTCAATTCTACGACGTGGCAAGAAACTGGAGCATAAATCACATGTCTACCATTTGAAGTTCTAAGTGTTGCAAGAGTGTCCCCTTCCAATACTTCGTGACCACTTGCACCAGCATCTTTAGCACCAGTACCAATCTGATCGGATTCCTCATCCTCATCATTAAACTCATCATACTCATCAACATTTGATTGCTGAGCAAGAACTACTCGAATCATATCTCCAAGTTCTGCCTGCAGGAAATCGCTAATTCCAATTTTGTATAAGTCACCAGTTTCATCATCGGACTCTAACTTTTGATACCAAAGATGGTCTTTCGAATATTTTCTGTCATCTATAATCTTGAATTCTATGAAATCTTCCTCTTCCGTCATGTTTACTCCCCCTTTTGCCGCGCCGACTTTCGCCTCATATTTAACGATTTGAGTTAAAATGCCAAAATCGCCCATTCACTACTTCATAGCGACCCGTTATGAACAGGGGGCTAGTAGCACAACTACAGGTGATGCGCGTGGACTTTCGAGAAAGTGACGAACAAAGCATGATTCGAGCCATGGTGAGAGATTTTGCCGAGTCGGTACTCCCTCCAACTATTGAATTAAGAGATAAGGAACAAATCCCCCCTACTGAAGAATGGCAGACATTCTGTCAAGAAACTGGCCTACAGGGAATTACAATTGCAGAGGAATACGGCGGTATGCCTGTGGATGATATCAGTGAAGCAATTATCATTGAAGAATTAGCTCGCGTTGATGCTTCATTTTCAGTATTTTATTGCGTTCATGTTGGACTTTGCTCCAAAACAATTTCACTTCATGGAACAGAACAGCAGAAGCAGAAATATTTGTCCCAACTTGCGGCAGACAAGGTGGGTGCATATTCACTATCAGAAGCTGGCGCTGGCACTGATGCAGGAGCACTTTCATGCAAAGCAGAGTTGTCGCCAGACGGTTCTCATTATGTTCTAAACGGAATGAAGATGTGGGTCACAAATGGTGCATCTGCAGACATTTATGTCCTGTT
>CBFHYB010000017.1:15956-20923 GCA_965659915.1 Candidatus Thalassarchaeaceae archaeon | reverse complement strand
GATGGAAGCGGCTGGAATCCGCTGTGCAAATGACCCATCTGAAATCGGCGCTGTTCTGCTGAAAGCACTGCAAGATGCTGGACTTCGTTAATCTGCATTGAAGAGTGACATGTCAGCCGCTCGTTTCAAGACAAGCACCCGATGTCAGGATGCCATAAGACTGAGGGTGGATGACAATGGCAGTTGATGTAACCAGCCTGATTCCGGTTGCATTCGTACTAGCTGGTGGAGCGATTTCACCCGGCCCAAGCCTCGCAGTCGTACTTCGTAACACGATTGCTGGTGGCCGTTCTAGAGGAATTGCATGTTCTATTGGACATGGACTTGGGCTAGGCATTTACGCATTCTTAGCCATTAGCGGAATTGCATTTTTGAAATCAGGAGGAGGTTCTTTTTCTACAACCCTAGAATTAGCGGGAGCGGCCTTCTTGGTTTGGGTAGCAATATCCATGCTTCGTGATATTAGAGTAGACGAGAAAAACACTGAATTACACGACGAAGGAAAACGTCAAGGGTTTGTTGAGGGATTCCTCATTGCATTCTTAAATCCAAAAATCTTCGTCTTTTTGACTGCTATTTTCAGTCAATTTATTGCCGCAGGAATGCCACTATCAGATCGATTAATCATCGCTTTTCTAGCATTAGTAATTGACACTTCGTGGTACATCATTGTCGCCATTGCATTATCGGGAACTGCCCTCCTTGAAGGCCTAAAACAGCGAGGGAAACTCATTGATATCGTGGTAGCAATTATTTTGCTTGGGCTGGCAATAACCATCTTTGCAAAATATCTAATGTGAATTAAAAGTCACAATTTAGCCCGCATCCGATTAGAGGGTTTAGGATCATCTGCGTGGTGGTCCGCCGCGCTTTTTCGGGCCACCAGGAGGGCCGCCACGCTTTGGCGGGCCGCCTGCTTTCGGAGGTCCACCTTTACTGGGAGGGCCACCGGGTCCACCGCGACTTGGAGGGCCACCTCTACTGGGAGGACCACCAGGACCACCCGGTCCACCGCGACTTGGAGGTCCACCGGGTCCACCGGGACCACCGGGGCCACTGGGGCCACCACGACTTGGAGGGCCACCACGACTTGGAGGACCACCCGGACCACCTGGTCCACCGCGACTTGGAGGGCCACCGGGGCCACCTGGACCACCTGGTCCACCGGGACCACCGCGACTTGGGCCTCTTGGAGGACCACCTCTGCTAGGAGGGCCACCTCCTGGGCCATCTTCCTCCTCATCTTCGTCATCGTCTTCGAACATTGCTCCACAATTCGGGCAAGCGGGGTCAGATTCCATTACGGGATAATGACCGCAAGCCTCGCAAGCGAACTTTTCTTCTTCGTCCTCGGCCTCTTCTTCTTCTTCTGGTGCATCACCCCATACATGGGAAACTTCACCTTCGGTAGAGGAGAATAGAACCACAGAGACTGATAGTTCAAGTCCTTTGAGAGCAACCTCTGTTTGGATTGCATGTGAAAAAGCATTGGAAAGGTCAGATGGCGTATCTAAGACCCTACCATCATCAATGTAAGTGACATTTACTCTTACCAAATCATCTTCCAAAGAGATTTGCGGAGATTCAACAGCCACTCCTCGCTTTCGTGCTACTCGGCGAACAGCAACCTCTGCCATTCTTCTCAGAAGACCAACCGAAGGGCCATCCTTTGGGTCTGGAGGAGCATCACCTAATGCATCTTCTAGAAAACGAGCTGCCCCTGATGCAACTGCATCTTCACGGCGCAGATGAGAAGGTAATTCAGAATTAACTTGAGAAAGAACATCTGTAGCAGTCTGTTGATTCATAGAAAGCCACTCGTTGCGGGCTTCTGATTTTTGTTCCTTTTCAGCAACAACCATTCGGTCAACAATTTGGTTGGTTCCAGATATAGCACCGTCAAAAGCATCCGATATATCAGTTGATGCATCTCCAGTTGGAGCCGAATCTGCTGATTCTGCAGTTTGACCTGTTTTCATTTGGAATGCTAACTGATTAAGGGTATCAACATCCATCGCCTGAGGCGCTGGTTGACTAGTAGTATCATCCTGTCCAGCGGGCTGAACTGCTTGAGGTGTGACAACACCGAAAGAACGCCCTCCCGCACTTGACAAGTCTTGCCTTGCGCCACACTCCGGGCAGAAAATTGAGTCATCGGGAATTTCATCTGAACATGATTGACAGTCCATGGCTTAACCCCCCAACAACCCTACGGGTTGCTCTCTCAGTAAAAACCGTTGCCGCGGATGGATTTTATTACAAGCAGTTTAGCCGATGGTAGTAGTTCACCAAAACCAATACATTGAGCCAATAATGGCAGGTTCTCATTACTTATTCAAAAAACCCTTATAGAAAAGATGAGATATTTGGATAGTAGAACACGTTGGTATTCTTAGGCACCCCGATTGGACTGTAAAATTTTCATACACTTTCTTCGTGAGAACATTGCCCACAGTGTCTTGTTCTTCAATCGCTTTATTTCAGGACGTAATACCTTAACCCGGTTGTCTCCATCAAGAACATTTTGAGATCCTAGCAATGTCAGAGTTCTCTGCCCAATAAGGACTGGCAACATACAAGCGGCTCTAATTCTAAATTGGCGCTTTGGTAACAACCCAATGTATTCAACCGCTGCATCCAAATGCCCCCAAGCCAAATCAAGATAAATATCAAAAAGTGGTCGGAAATTTTCCATATTTTCCAGGTCCTGTAAATCGCTTGGAATTAGGTCATATCTTGTCATTGAATCAATTGGAATGTAGCACCTACCTAAAGCCAAATCAGCAGGGATATCTCGTAAAATATTAATCAGTTGTAATGCCTTTCCAAAACGCACACCATATTCAAACATGAGTTTCTCTGTATCTTCATCGGTGTTGATACAATGAACCAACGACATTTGGGTCCAAAATTCTCCGACACACCCAGCCACTCGGTAAGTATAATCATCTAGTTCATTATCGTCAGATAGAGGTGTTATTGTACCTTTTTCAACATTTCCAAAGCGTTGTAAATCAAGAGTTTGGCCGCTAACAATTGTATCCAAACAATGTCTAATTATTTTCTGATCAGCCTCAGAAAATCGCTCTAAAGAATCAACAACTTCACTAACTTTTTCTAGTAATTTAGCCTCCTCAGGATTCGTCTGAAGTTGTGCTAAATCACTCAGATTGGGAGGGTCATCTCGATTGCCTTGAGCATACTCATTGTATTCCCTAATATTGTCAATTAATTGGTTGGTATTCCCGCTAGCAGAATCTGCAATCGTGTCCGCCAATCTTGCCAACAGGTAGAGCAACCCAATTTGACCGCGAATCTTTGCTGGTAAAACCTTCAAAGTCAGATAGAAAGAACGTGAAGTTTTCTCAAGCAGAGAGTCAATCTCTGGACTGATTAATTTAGCCATGACTCCGCCTCCTCTTGACCTGTTAGTAACCTGTTCTTGCTCCGGTATTAATCTCTTTTCAAACGGAGGTACACCTTGAACTGCCCCAATCAATGTGTTCGGCCCTAAGGGCCGTTGGGTTCATTAAGAGATGATAAACACACTAACAACGAGGCGCATGTCGGAAACAGCGAACATCAGTGATTCGCACATCTTTGATGGTGTCTCTGAAAGTGATTTGAACTCTAATCAGCAAGAGCGATTAGAACAGATTCGTTCAGCAGTTGAAATCTCCCGTGAAGCTGTAAAAGCGGTCAGTATAACGGCAATTGATTTGCTGAAAGAAATTCCCGCTTTCATGGCTGGTCTTGATTTTGAAGCGGAATTAGTCAATCCGTTTGTTCACATTGAGGCACCAATTTGGGAAGAAGAAACTGTCCCTCAAGAAATGATGGATGCGGCGTATGCATATTGTGAACTTCTAACTCGTAAAGAAGCGGGTAACTTCTACCACTCGTTCAAGTATCTACCAGATGAACAACGTAAGGCAATGTGTGCATATTACGCATTCTGCCGCCGAGCAGATGACATCGCCGATGGCGATTATGTGGATGTGTTCCCAGGCAGTGAAGGGGCGCAAGACCCAGAAGCAAAAGAGTACCGTGAAAGCCTTGAGCAATTGACTGGAGACAAAAGTGTGTTAGACGCACCAACATATCGTGACAAATTAGCCCAACTGTTCTTTTTCCGAAAGAAGTTGTCCACCGCCTACAATTGCCACGCATCTACAGATCCAATTTTCATGGCTCTGAAAGACACTGTTTCAAGGTTCAATGTTCCAAGAGAACACCTTGATGACTTGATATCTGGGATGGAAGATGACCTGTACACTAACCGTTACAGAACATTCGATGACCTGTACAAATACTGTTACCGAGTTGCTTCCACTGTTGGACTTGTCTGCATTGAGATATATGATTATGATGACCCTATGGCGGCAAAATATGCTGAGTCCTGGGGAATCTTCATGCAGATGACAAACATCTTGCGGGATGTTGCTGAAGATGCTGGCCGAAATCGAGTTTACTTGCCATTGGAAGATTTAGAACGGCATGGAATCAAGCCCAGTGAATTATCAGGCGACTTGGCCAATGACAAGCGTTGGCACGCTTTCTCTGCTGAATTCATTGAGAAAATAGAATCATATCATGAGAAAGCACTCAAATTACTACCACTGCTAAATCGTAAAGCGAGATATTCTCCAGCAGCAATGATTGGATTTTATGGTTCAATCTTGAAGAAGATTAAGAAACGGGATGGTAATATCTTCCACGGTCAAATCAAACTTTCAAAAGTAGAGAAAGTGACTCTGGCAGCAGCCATTTATGCCAAGCAACGGTTTTTCCGTCTGTAATCGAAAACGCCCATCTTATAGGATGGGAGCAGTAAGCATGAAACAATGAATCCAAGCCGAAAAGAATAGAGGTGAGTAAATGAGAGTAGCAGTTCTTCTTGATGACAGATGTCAACCAAAGAAATGCGACGACCAATGTCATGCCTTTTGTCCACCAGTTCGCAACGG
>CBFHYB010000017.1:7095-15859 GCA_965659915.1 Candidatus Thalassarchaeaceae archaeon | reverse complement strand
GGTCAGGAATGCATCGTTTTCCATGAGAAAACAAAGAAGCCAATTATTTCAGAGCAACTCTGCATTGGCTGTGGTATTTGTGTAAACAAATGTCCATTTGATGCATTAGTAATTCAAAATCTACCAGAAGAATTGAAGTCTGACATGATTCATCGTTACGGAAGGAATGGATTCCGACTTTTCCGGCTACCAGCGCCACGTGAAGAACAAGTGGTCGGTATACTCGGGCAAAATGGGATGGGGAAATCAACTGCAATCAACATTCTCTCAGGAGGTATCACACCTAACTTGGGTGACTGGCATATTGAAGCAGCTGAGTGGGACGAGATTCTAGGGAGCCTACCAAAGGGAGAGTTACGAGATTACCTTGGCCTAGTGGCTGGAACAGGGGTTAGGGTGGCTCTTAAGCCACAATATGTTGACCATATCCCTAAGGCATTCAAGGGTCAAGTGGGTGAATTACTTGCTACTGTTGATGAGCGGGATGCATTGAATGAAGTCACAACTGACCTAGGAATTGACCATTTGCTGGAGAGAAAGTTGCCGCAACTTTCTGGTGGAGAATTACAGAGAGTTGCAATTGCCGCTACATTGTTGAAAGATGCTGATGTATATTTCTTTGATGAGCCGTCCTCTTATCTTGACATTTTTGAGAGAATGAGGATTGTCAAAATATTGCAAAATCTTTCCAAAGGAAAACGAGTCATTGTGATTGAGCACGACTTGGCTATTCTCGATGTTCTGTGTGACCTTGTTCACATTGTTTATGGAACTAGGGCGGCATTTGGAATATTCACTCCTGCGCGTTCAACTCGCAAAGCAATCAATGCGTATCTTGACGGATTTTTAGTTGAGGAGAATGTACGGATTCGCGATAAACCAATCTCTTTCGTCAGAGGTTCGGTCCGTGAAGAGGCGGTTGGATCACCTATTCTAGAATGGGGTGATTTGGAGAAAACACTTGGTGATTTCAAACTCACAACTGGTACAGGCACACTACATGAAACAGAAGTGGTTGGAGTAGTTGGACCTAATGCAACTGGTAAAACCACGCTAGCAAAGATATTTGCTGGTGAATTAGAGATGGACGCTGGATGGTGTACTATGGAAGCAAAAGTTTCCTACAAGCCACAGCACATTACTGCAGAATTCCCTGGTACTGTACGCGAATGGCTAGATGCTGAAATTGGAAGTTCTTGGCATGTCGGCGAATTCCAGACTAGAGTTGTTAGGCCATTAGAAGTTGACAAGTTGTTGGAACTCGATGCGTCTCGTCTCTCTGGAGGAGAATTACAAGCAGTATCAATTGTAATCTGCCTTGGCCGGGATGCGGATATTTATCTGTTAGATGAACCAAGTGCTCATTTGGATGCTAATGCAAGAATGGAGGCGGCGAAGGCCATCAGGAGAACCATGGAGTCTAATGAAAAATCAGCGATGGTGATTGACCATGACATATATTTCATCGATATCGTAAGTGATTCTTTACTTGTGTTTGAGGGAGAAGGAGGAACTTCAGGTTCTGCAATTGGGCCACTATCACTTCGCAAAGGAATGAACCGGTTTTTGAAAGGAGTTGGAGTCACTTTCCGTAGAGATCATGATTCAAAGCGACCACGTATCAATAAAGAATCCAGCCAAAAAGACCGTGAGCAGAAGGCGAACGATGATTACTACTACAGTTGAGTGATTTAATGCCAGTTGTTTTACCACCAGGGGCGGGATATCTTGGCAAGAGTAGACGCCGAATTTCAGCTAGTGGGCTAGTTACTTGGGAGAGGTGTCCTCGTCAATGGCATTATCGCAGAAGAATTGGACTCAATGATGCTACCAATCCTGAAATGATCATTGGATTAGTCGTTGAAGATGCTCTTTGCGGGCTTTTCATGCAACGTTTTCCTGAAAACGATACGGCAATGACCGGGCTAGTAGAATGGGTGAATTTTAGTCGCCAAGAGAACGGATTAGGGAAAATTAACCCTAATGATGAGGTCATTATCTCAGATCTAGAATCAATTTCACAATGGATGGAATTGGTTATTCCTTCACTAGTTGGGGAAGTTCAGAGACTCTTACAAGCGCGTTGGGATGCTACTCAATGGAAAGCCGCTGGCCGTGATATTGCAGAAGTTAAAGACGAGCGGATTGAAAATCTAATACGTGGTGGAATCAAATTACAATTAGAGGAAGTTGAAAATTGCTTCAACGCTGGTGGCGGGCCACATCTAAAATCTTACAGAAATGCAGGTGACCCGTTCACTGTGCCATCACCTTGCTGGGACGAAGCACCAGTGAATCCCGGTGAAGATGCTAATCGAACTGCGGCTAATGGATTTGAAAAATCAGGTGATGTCACTATCTGGGAGGCTTGGGAAATCGCTAGACCATGGGTCAAAGACCCAAGAATTGCCGCGCCTCAGAGGCTCTTCCATCCTGATGGTTGGGCCGCTGGTGAGATGGATTTGGTACACAGGTGGGATGGAACTGTGAGAATCTGTGACATTAAGGCAAGCGCCGGAACTAGCGGATATTCTGCTGGATTAGCCAATCAACTTCGGTTTTACCAATGGCTATGGGGCATTACCCGTAACCATTCAGGAAGGCCGAGCAAAGGTGAAAGTGGTGGTGAACTTTCAGGCCTTGAAGGATGGTATTTGAATGGGCCACACCGAAAAATCATTGATTTGCTAGACGATAAAACTCTCAAATCAGAATCTGCTCGTTGGAAAAATATCCACGAACAAATGACTCTTTCGGGGCTGCACCCTACCCACCTCGCACCTGCCGACCCCGCACCTTGGTTAACCCACTCACCGGGAGGAAAAGCACTGCCTGTTGAAGATGAGCAGGAGGCTAAATCTTTGACTTGTAAACGATGTACTGCGGCCGCATTTTGTGATGCTGCACCAGAAAAAATACAAGCAAAAGCACTTGCATCCTTAACACCACCTGAACTTGGAAATCCTGAGAATTTGGTTGCGTCTTTGGTACCAAAAGCACCTTGCACAATGATTTCTGAGATACCTCAACGGCTCAATGTTAAGGGTGAGGTAAAAGGACAATGGGGTCCACTCTCAAACCACTATGGCGAAGAAGTTAGAGGAGCAACAATTGTCGTAGGAAGCACGAATGTAACCATTGAAGAGATGGGTGCTGAATCATTCGGTGAAATTCCATCAGGTACAGAATTAGCATTACTTGATGTAGCTCCAGGGGTATGGCGGAGAATGACAAGATTATATCTTGATGAACATAGTTCAATCAAGCCAGCCAACGATGTAGAGGATGTTGAATTTACTAGACTTGGATTAATTCCAACCAAGGCTAACCTATCTGGACAGGTTGTTAGCAGAGGTGGCCACAGTGGTGTAAACGCTAGAGGGAAGCCTTGGTCAATGTCAACTTGTCACATATGGGATGGGGAATCAGTTGTCGAAGTTGTTGCCTTTGGCTCAGCAATTACTAGAACTTTTCAAAAATTACAAGTTGGTGATATTGTACGGATACTAGCCGCTGAATTAGGATGGAGAGATGGAGTTCCTCAAGTAAGAATTGATCAACGTAATACTCGACTCGAAGTCAAAGAGTAATAATTAGGGAACTCTTGAAGAACCTTGGCCGCTAAGAGGGAATGATGCCGGTCTTAGACCCACCAAGCGAAGACCCTGTTGGTCCTTACGCGAGGCTTTCACACACACAAGCCGATATGCATCGCCGCTGTCCAAAAATGTGGTATAATCGCTATATTCTCGGATTATTAGGCGGCTCTCCGCCAATTTTTGCAATGGGTCACGCTGTTGAAGGAGCATTGAACAGAGTGATGCGTGATTCTCCCGTATTAGTTCCCCATGACTCGCCATCAGAAACTTTTGATTCGCCTCTTGAAGAGATTGATATATCGGGCTCTGGCAATGTAGTTGTCCGTCCGTCAACTCAGGCAAATGCAAATTGGCCCGGACTAAATCTTCCTACCTTAGATGTATCAGAATGGCCACGTGAACGACTACAGATTACAACATGGGCCAAGGCAAGAGCTCGAATTCACTTTGAAAGAGAATGGGCACAAGCAAAGAACGAATGGTTAGAAGATCCTAACCGAGTCGGAGATTGGGATGTTTTTGAGGAAAAACGAAAGGAAGAAGCCTGTCAAATGGTATTTGCTGGAATTGAGTTCCACCTTGATGAAGTGGAAGATTGCATGAAAGCAAATGGAGGCCCCACATTCAAAGACTGGCGGGCGGGAAAAAATCGCCCGAAATGGCCAGCTCCTGATGGCTTTCCTTACACCCATTCAATTGCACATCCATGTGCTGAATCATCTGGTGAAATTACTTTTGTTGAAGCATGGGAAGTAGCAAGGCCTTGGTTTTGTGACCCTGATGCAGGTCTATTTGCTCTAGCAGCAATTCATCCAGAAGGTTGGTTACAGGGGGAGTATGATTTAGTCTATAGATGGACAGGCAGCCCTAGAATTCATGATGTTAAAGCAAGTGTTGGGACCTCAGATTTTTCCTTTGGATATCCAGAACAATTAGCAACATATGCGTACCTTTGGTGGAGTACGCACGACAGAAAGGAGTTGGTTACAGAATTAGAAATATGGTATCTTGGGGTTCCAGTTAGAAAAAAAATCCATCTGCCCGATGAAAAATCATTACTCAGGCTTGAAAATCGCCTCAAACCGCTTCACAAGAAACTCAAGATGTCTGAGCACAATCCAGAAAATGAGTACCCAGGTAATCCAGCTCCCGTCAGGACTTTTGCACCTGGTGGAGTCCTAACAGACTCACCACCATTGACTGGGATGGCAAGATGTGACTCATGTGAGTATCAACTTGTTTGCAGTGATTCCCCTCATAAAGAAGAATTGTTGAAAGGCGGGCCAACTAAATTTTCTCCAACATCAGAGGCACAAGTAAATTGCACACCTATTGGAGACATTGACCCATTCGTGACGGTTAGAGGAACCGTTAGGGAACCAAATATGGTAAAACAATGGCCAAAGTTTGAGAAAGAATATCTTGAGTTCTTTCTTGATTTAGGGCCAAGCGAATGGTTGGCTGTAGTCATCAGACAAGATAGCCCAAATATTCCATTTGGTTTTGAACATGGAGCAACTGTTCGAATTAGAAATGGAATTATTGCTTCTGGCTGGAAAAAAAGTTTGGGTGCTCACAAGCGACTTGATGTTTCAGCGAGCGGAACCATTGAATTAGCCCCAACATCGTCTGATGAAGATGTGTCATTTGCTAAATTAATTCCAGAGGAGTACAACGTTCACGCGCGCCTGTACAACTTTAATCACCAAGAAGGAAAATGGGCTGCTAAACTGATAGATGAGACCGGTTCGGCATCATTTCAAGTCTGGGGTGGCGATGAAAAATCACGTGCAGTTCTTGAGGGATATAACCCTGAAAGGGGTGACGAAGTGGTACTTGTTGGGGCGCAGGCAAAGGACCAGTATGGGCAAATTGTGCTTCAAGCGAGAGTTACCAAAACATTTGCAACTAGGCTTCGCCCAAAACCATAGTTATCACTCAATTCTAATGATTGGCGCCGAGAGGGAGATTTGAACTCCCGCGTCACGAGGACAGTGGATTTCGAATCCACCGCGATACCGGGCTATGCGATCTCGGCTAGGTAATCTGTCCGAGCAATCTGACTGAAATAAGCGTGGTGATGAGTTCAAGTGGGGATGACGATTCGCCAAACTATGCGCGTGTCAATAACTCACGATGACAAGACACAGTCGGTTGAGTGTGATGAAGGCCTTACTATCCGAGAATTGCTGGTCAAACTAGATATTCATCCAAGTACCGTATTAGCAGTACATGACGGCACAATTGTACCACATGATAGCCAACTCAACAGCGATGTATCTCTTGAACTCATCACAGTTTCTTCAGGTGGCTAATCGCAGATAATATCAACAAAAATCAGTTAGGCGTAGAATCCTGCATCTTGTTCTGGAACATCAAAGTCAATTGGCATTTCAGCGATTTCATCAAGGTCAAAAAATGCCTTTAATTTTTCAGCAGTTTCTTTTGTGTTATTGAGTTCAAGGCCAAGATCTAATTTGAATGAATCCTTTAGAAAAGTGACCATTCGGTCGGCTGCTACAGAATCAGCACTTGTGCCAACCGTTTCAGCGATGATACATGCTGATGATTGGTTGAAAGTAGGGGCCAAGGATGACACCATCCCCGTCATCCCAATAATTCCAGCAGCGGGATGCTCTTTGGAAACTTCAACACCAATATCAGTGATATCTTTGACATCATCTTCACTAGCGCAGACAACATGAACTGCTTCATCTCCAGGCTCTGCAGAAAGCCCTGCTAAAATCAACAAACGACCGATTTTCGCCTCCTTACAACATTCTAGCAATGAAGAAGCGACTTCATACTGCCCAGCCGGTGTCAACGGTTGAAAATTACTTGAAAGTGTCAAAATGTTACTTCCACTAGGTAACCTTACAGAATGAATATCAAGAGATGGTGGCGTCAATATCCCGTTCTCGTTTAGAGTTGCATGTGGCGGCAAGTCAGGATGGAGTAATCGTGCTACTAAATCGCTATCATGGGTATTTACTAGGCTGTCAGTCACTAATTTACCAACATTACCAACGCCCGGAACTGCGTGTAACATCAAATCATTTTTTGGAAGCTTTTTTGCCCCACCGTACCAAACAATTCGAGTCCTACTCACTCCTCTTCCCCCTTGGGGCTAGGTAGGTTTTCAACCCATTTTGGGTCGGTTACATTCTGATATTCTCGTCGGCGTTTTGCCTGTGGGTCTTGCGGTGAAAACTTGAGTGGCCCTGCTGCTTGCGCAACTCCCCCGCACTTCTTGCAAGTAGTGCTTAGGCCATAACTGCCACAATCTCGGCATTTCTGAATTCTTGAGCGAGCCATCTCAGCACCTTACATCCAATTGTAGTGGACACGGTTCAAAGCGATTGCCCAACGAACCTCTGTTTCAGACTCTCTCGGCAACTACAGTGCCACCAGCGCTTTTAACCACTGGAATTGCTGATGATTCCGCTGCTCGCCAAGCATTTTCTGCTGATTTGTAATCTGGTGCTCTGATTTCGATTCGATATCTAGGAGCACCATCATAGTGACAAGTCACAACTGTCTCTTCTTTGGTATCTGTTCCTGCTTCTTCAGCTGCTGAAAGGGCTTCTCGAATGATTTCAATGCCATCCTCTGAGACAACTTGGATATCGAAGAAACCACGTATGTTGACAAATGGTGGGATGATGTTCTCAACTGCGAGTTCAATGAAAACCTTACACCAGTCGCCTTTGAATCCTAAATCTTTGAGGGCTGCTTCATCGATTGCACATTCCTCAAACGATGTGTATAGGTCGCCAAACGCTTCCACTAGTTCCTTTGACATGTCAGAAGTTTCTGCCTCGGACCACTTTACACGATCTCCCACAATTCCCAAAAGTTGTGTTGCTCGATTCTCGTTCTTCCACTTCTGCATCGCCTCACGGCGGCGTTCTTCACTGACAGATTTGAGTGACAATTCAACGGTTTTCCGATCTTTCTTGACCTTCATGACCTTGGCAGCCAATCTCTGTCCTTTGCGGACAAAACCACGAATGTTCTTGACCCATCCAGCAGCGATTTCACCAACGAAGATGAAACCCTCTTTGTCACCATAATTGTCAAGCGTGGCATATGCGCCATTCTTTTTGACTTCAGTAATCACACAAACAACAATTTCGCCTTCTTCAGGCCAATCATCATTATCTGCTGACATTTGTTATTCACACCCAGAGCTCACTCAAGAATTTCAACCACTGCAGCGCTGACAAGTTTTGCCTTGCCGCCTGCTGGCTGAGTTAGAGTAGCCCCGCAGATGTTACATGAAATCTTCGTGCAAGCACGCTCGAATATAACTTGTTCATTTCCGCAATCACGGCAAGATACACGTACGAATTTTCCTGTCACTGTATTCACCTCAATCATCAGTTAGGTTGAACTTCTTTGCTCTGTAGCACTTTGGAGTGTGCGCTTTACCGGTTTCTGTGCATCGGTATAGAATGTTAACTCGGCGAGTTGGCTTCTCACGGCCTTCTGGCTTTGGACGTGGGAAACCACGGTAACCAGCAGTAACTCTGCGGAATCGGCGTTGACCCCACTTAAATTCACTTGCACGGCGCTTTTTCACACGCTCAATTGTGTGCATGGTATGGCGTCCAGCAGCAGGGCTGTATCGCTTTACTTTTCGTGGACGGTTGACCATGGAATGTATCACCTACGCCCTTAGGGCGACTCGCCCACTGACGACCCCTATTTGAGAGTGTCGTGTTAGGTCACCTAATTTGAATAGGCAAAAATGGGGAACATGAAGTCAATCTTCAAGGTGATGGGCCTTCTCGCGGGTGCTGATTGAGATGCTGGCAACGACACTCCTTTGGCAGTATTGGCTACCGGTGTTACTGCTGCCACTTGGCATCGGACTAGTGGTTGCTAAGGAATCCGAGCGTAGACTCACAGGTAAAGTCCTCCTTATTCTATTGGCGATAACGATTATCGCCCAACCTAGTTCTTTGGATTCAACAATAGAAGGATGGTCTTTACATCTGTTAATTTCACTTATTGGGCCAATTATTGCAATGTTATTTGGCATTTGGTTTACTCTATTTTCAGGACCGATTCCGGTAGCACCACTGCCGCGCAGTGTGCGGCCTTTTGGATTTGCATTGATGATATTATCAGCGGCCTGGTTCGCATGGATGGTGTTTGAAGCT
>CBFHYB010000017.1:0-6995 GCA_965659915.1 Candidatus Thalassarchaeaceae archaeon | reverse complement strand
GGCCAGCAATTGACGGCGTTGCCAATCCTTGGTGGCAACACTTCGTCACTAGTTTCCTAACATCACTGGTTGTAGTTGCTGGATTTGCTGCTGCCTTTGCCCTTATCATGGGAGATTCAAGGCTAAAAGAAGCATCCGTTATGGCTTTGATTTCAATCACTTCTTTCTTACTGTTAATCTATCTCTTAGCAGAAGGGACAAATTCGGACGACCCCGTATTTTGGAGAAGTGCTTCCTGGGGGGCACTTGGTGATCTTGGAGGAATGTTGTTTGGAAGTGGCCTTGCACTAATGATTTTCATCACTTTTGTTTGGCTCGGTGAAAAAAGAATGGGTGTACCAGAATCTGTTGAGCCTCTAAGTGAAGATGAAACTTCTACTATTCGTGAAATAATTTCAACCAATACGGGGGTTGATGAATGAATAATGATGGCGATGTTGTTCGCGACTGGCGTACCCTCACGCTAGTAGTGTTGACTCTGACAGTGTTAATTTTCATTGCTAATATCCATTTAGAAGTTCGCGGAGAAGTTGGGGATGTAGATATTTTGTCAAGGTTCACACACTCTGCAATAATTAGTTTCATTTTCGTAAATACCGCGCTATTTTTGATAACTCTTGCATTATCACATAAACATGCAAAATTGGTTGAACAGGCGCTGGGAACATTACTGGCAGCAGTTGTTGGTGCCTTGTTGTATGGCTTGCTTGTTGACTCCGGAATGACCGTTGCAGGCGTAGCAACTGATGTATGGTCGCAATTTTCTATTGGCGCCATTCGTATGATGACTGCAGATTTTGCAATTCTTCTTTCATTGGGTACTAGTTTTGGTATTCTTTTGACCCTTGTGACAGGCAGAGAAACACCATCCGACCCACTACTTGAGTTAGAAACGACCTCTTTTGAGAGCGAAGAGGAATGAGTAAGCCTCATAATGAGTGGGTCGGTCGGGCGGCCTGCAAATAGCAGGTGGTGAGTGATATGAGTAAGGGTACACCAAGCATGGGTAAGCGCCAGAAGAGTACTCACATTCTATGTCGTCGCTGTGGAAATCACTCATATCACAAGCAGAAGAGAGTCTGCTCTTCATGCGGATATGGCGCTACTGCTAAGCGCCGAGGATTCGGCTGGGCTAAGAAAAACCGCCGACCAAAAAACTGAGCATCTTGTCTTGTCAAAGGTTGACAAAATTTGAGTTGAACATAGCCTTGCTTTTGGGGGCATTACCAAATACCTACGGCGATGGGGCACCAAACAGGGAACCGAGATGTGTGGCATCATCGGCATCGCCGGCCAGCCCGGCTCGCACGTCAATAAGATGCTATACGACGGGCTTCTTGTTCTACAACATCGAGGCCAAGATGCTGCTGGAATTGTAACCTGTGATGATGACCATCTTCACCTTAGGAAATCTAACGGATTAGTCCGAGATGTATTCCGCGAGCGACATATGAAGCGCCTTCAAGGATCGATGGGGATTGGACATGTCCGATACCCCACTGCTGGCACCTGCTCCTCGGCTGAAGCACAGCCATTGTACGTTAATTCACCATACGGGATAACCATCGCCCACAACGGCAATTTAGTCAATGCAAAGCAACAGGCTAGACAACTCTATCTTGATGACTTACGACATGTAAACACCACCTCAGATTCTGAGGTTCTTCTGAATGTAATCGCACATGAATTACAAAAACTGGGTAAAAGACAGTTAAAAATTGAAGATGAACTATATTTGGATGTGCATCAAGTTTTCAAAGCTGTACGTGAGGTTCACTATCGGTTAAGTGGCGGTTATTCGGTGGTCGGGATGATAAACGGGTATGGTCTATTCGCATTCCGAGACCCTTTTGGCATCCGTCCTCTTGTGTATGGAAGCAGCGTGAGCGAGAGTGGTGTCACAGAATGGGCAGTAGCATCAGAAAGTGTTGCTCTTGAAACACTTGGATTTGAGGATATTCAAGACGTTGCTCCCGGCGAATGTGTTTTCATTTCAGTTGACGGCAAGATGTATATTGAACAGTGCCATTCATCTCCAAAACTTCAAAATTGTATTTTTGAATATGTTTACTTCTCTCGCCCTGATTCTGTAATAGATGGAATGTCTGTACATAAAGCGAGATTGAACATGGGCGAGCGCTTGGCTGACAAAATTATGCGATTGAAACCTGACCATGGAATTGATGTGGTGATGCCAGTACCTGATTCTGGCCGTTATGCAGCAATTCAGACTGCTGCTCGGTTGAGAGTAGAATTCCGAGAAGGGTTTGTGAAAAACCGCTATGTTGGTCGTACCTTCATCATGCCTGGGCAAGCCCAACGCAAGGATTCGGTGCGCAAAAAATTGAATCCGCTTCCAGATGAATTTTCTGGCAAAACCGTATTACTTGTGGATGATTCTATTGTGCGCGGAAACACCTCAAGAAAAATTGTTGAGATGGCTCGGCAAGTAGGTGCTAAGAAAGTGTATTTCGCTTCCTCTGCCCCACCGCTTTTGCATCCTAATGTGTATGGAATTGATATGCCAGCACGAAGTGAATATATTGCACATGGGCAGTCAATAAAAGAAATTGAAAAGGAAATTGGTGCAGACTTCTTGGTCTATCAAGACTTAGATGATCTAATCGCTGCTTGCACAATATCAGAAGATAAGGCGCATGACTTTGATACCTCTTGTTTCACTGGTGAGTACTGCACAGGAGACATCACCGAAGAGTATCTTCAGATGCTTGAATTACAACGAAATGACGCCGCAAAGAACGGAAATGGTGATTCGGAACCTGAAGAAATTGACTCAATGGACATCCACAATGAAGATTAATGTGGGATATTTAGAGCCGATTTACGGGGTGAGATGATGCGCTGGATTATGAGAATGGGCGAAATTATTCTGAAATCCCGCCAAGTTCGAAGATTTATGCGTAAAGCATTGCAAAGACACATCGTTATGCAAGCACAAGTTAGAGGTGCTAAGGTCAAGGTTACCCCATGGCAAGGAATGCTATTTCTTGATTTGGTAGAAGGAGATGCTGAGGCCGCAGAAGATGCGATGCGCCATACCTTTGGATTAACCTCAGCTGATCCATTAACATCAGTTGCTGTTGACCCTGAGACAGTTGCAGACGCTGTAATCCATCTTGCACCAACGGAAGAAGGCGCAACCTTTGCTGTACAGTGCAAGCGACATGGTGAGAAACAAGATTGGACCAGTCAGACATTCGCTGGTGCAGTAGGTGCTGCAATCTTGGCTCGCGCCCCACATCTGAAAGTGAATCTCTCAGACCCCGAGTGGCCGGTTAGAATTTCTTTGATGCCTGAAGAAGTAGGAATACTTGGTACAAGAATAGTTTGCCAAGGAGGCTTGCCGACTGGAGTACAGGGGTCTGTAATCACTGAATTAAACAACGAACGAGATTACTTGGCTGCATGGTTGGTAATGAGGCGTGGATGCCGATTGGTTGTTTCTCCAAATTCTAAATCAGAACTTTTTGACCTAGTGAAATTGTGGGACCCATCTCAAATTAATGATGAAATGAAATCCTATTTGGCAACTGCTCCGGGGCCAGGGCACATTGGAAATGTGTGGGCAATAGTAGGTGATAATCTTGGAGAACAAACATTCGAGAGTGATGGGGTTGTACCGATGGCAACACTTGAACCACTAGTAGGTTGGAGTGAGGAAACTATGGATGAACTTCGACAGAGGGCTGGATTTGATACGGCGATAGCATGAAAGCAAAGTGATTACCTCTCAATTTTGATAACAATGCCACTCACCATTGACCCCGCCAACATCCTAAAGCCCGAATCACGGGTTACAGATGTGTCTTTTTCCGCTGATGGGAAGTATATTGCATGGGGGGAAGAAGGAGGAGAACTAACTATTTGTGACTTAGATGGAGGAAATAAATCTGATTCAAAAACCATAGAAGGTGGCATATCAAAAGTTGAATTCGCCCCCGATGGTACCGTAGTTGTGGGTAGCCACTCTGGGGAATTGCACGGCCATGAAAGACTTGGCGGCCACCGATGGAGTCACCATCTTGGAGGTGGTTGTGATCATCTCGCTGTTTCTCCTTCGGGAGATTTAGTAGCAGTTATTGATGGGGCTCGCTTACTACATTTGCTCTCATCTAGTGGACGCCTCCTAACTCATTATGAATCTGGAGAACTGACTCTACTAGCCGTTTCACCTAAGGGTGATACTGCTGCAATTGCTGATGATGTTGGAAATGTGACTGTTCTTGACAGGAATGGAAATGTCCGCTTCAAGCGCGATTCACGCGGTGAGCAAGGGGAGCGAGTCACTGCGATATGTTACTTGGCAGATGGCCACCTCTGTATTGCCCGAGAGGCCTTAGATGTGACAATGGGTGATGAAGAGGAAATCGTCCTAGAATGGTGGACCCCCATGGGTCAAGAAGTGGAGCGAGTAACAATTAGGCAGCGATGTGAAGTTCTGAGACCTACGGGTTCAGGAGTTGTTTGTGGAATGTTTGATGGAGAAGTTATCGAGTTTAACTCAGAACGCTCACCGACAACTAGGTTCAAGTCGCCTTACAGCATTAATGACTTGATTTCTATTGGTGAGGACCTACTTATTGCAACCTGGTTCCAAGTGCATCTAATTGATGGAGAAGGTGTAGAAAAATGGCAAGTTGAACATACTGGGCTCACTGAGATGGTTATGGTAAGTAATAATGGGAAATTAATTGTCGTTGCAGGTGATAATCAGAATGATTACACTAGAGATAATCAGATATTAATTCTAAATTCTGACGCTGAAACTTATTTGATGCAATCTGGATCCGATATTGATTCAGACTTACAAGAATACTCAACTGCTTCTCCGAGTGAACGGGTTGCAAACACAGTTGAAGCATTATATGGGGAAGATGAGGATTATTCAGAATTACTTACTGAGTCGGAAATGGCTCAACTTTCAAGTGGTGATTCAACTTCTATCGGTTCAGATGATTTGATGGGCTTGCTAGAAGCCGAAATAACTCTAACAGATGAAACAGAAAAAGAAGATTTTGATTTTGATTCGGCTCTTTCCGGAGCCCCAGATAGAATGAATGTCCCTCCTGTGGCCGATGCCGGTGAAGATTTGATTGTTCAAGCAGATGAATCAGATACAGCAGTAGTAACTCTTGATGGCTCACGCTCTTTTGATGAAGATGGAGTAATTGTATCTCACACATGGAGGGATGTCACTAATCGTGTGATTGGTGAGGCACCTATTATCAAGGTCAAATTACCCAAAGGAAATCACACTTTTACTCTGACCGTCACTGATAATGATCAAGCGAGCACCTCAGATACTGTGACTGTGCAAGTTAGAGATTGAAAGACATAGGTTGGCGAGCAACTTCCCAACCCATGGCCCTTACTCTAGCTGTTTCAGCAGATGATTCATCATGCAAGGGATTTGTATGATTCAGATGAATAAACACCACACGCGGGTCACTTGGACCCTTTATCCCAAGTAATTCGAGGGTCTCTTCTACTGGTGGATGACCAATTTTCTGTGCGTGTCCGCCCAACTCTTCGCCAGACCAAAAAGTCCCATCTAGAAGTACGATATCAACGAATAGTGAATGTAACCAAGAAAGTGGATTATCAGCAGAGTGGAGTTCTAATGTCTCTGTCCAAGAGTCATGATCTGGTAAAAATAGCAGACGTTTTGATGGCCCCTCAATAAGGAATGCATGGGTATCAGTATGTTCATCACGATGTGGGACTTTCACAGGTGTAACACTCAAATCAGTGGTTAACTCAACCTTTTTACCTGAATAAAAAGGAGTTGGGATGAGGTGACTATTTTCAAAAAGCGGGGCAAGAGGAGGGCTAGATTGCACCACTCCAATCATTGATTCTGATGCGTGAAGAGGTATATCTTCGGTACCCCATGCTTCGCAACCAAACAAACCTAAGCCGTCAATGTGACCAAGATGCCCATGTGTAAGCCATATGGAATCTAACTTGTTGAGAGGTCCACCATCAACAGTGGACCAAAGAATCAGTTGGTCTGCTAAAGTCCTACTCGCCTCAATGAGGTGGCGGCTCCCATCTTCTGCGGCTAATCCAAGAGCAACTGGATTTCGATGCCTTGTTGGACCACCAAATTCAGTCATGCAACAAGATTTAGCACAACCCGCTTGTGGCACCCCACCATCTTGAGCGGTACCAAGCAAAACCACCTTGACCTCCGCCATTATCTACCGGTTATCACCTCAGCCCATGAGCAAATCGGTCATTCACTGAAAATCGGTGAGAAGTGCCAACCGATGGTATACCCACATCTCTTCACGAAAAAGGGATAAGAGAAAGGCCGGGGGCGATGCCATTTGGAGATAATGATGGGTGGCCTACAAACGGTGATAGTAGAACCAGAGATGGAACACACTTCTACAGTTGTATGGTTACATGGTTTAGGTGCATCAGGCCATGATTTTGAGCCAGTAGTCCCGATGCTTGAATGCCCAAATACAAGATTCGTTTTTCCTCATGCCCCAATCATGGGTGTAACGATAAATATGGGGATGGAAATGCCCGCTTGGTATGACATAAAAACGCTTGATTGGGAGGCACCTGATCGAGAAGATGAAACCTCAATCAGAAGTAGTGCAAAGTTGATTGTTGAGTTACTTGAACAAGAACATGAAAGGGGAATAGAATACGAAAATATTGTTCTTGCAGGATTTTCACAAGGAGGAGCCCTCGCACTACATGTTGGTTCTCGTTTACAAAAGAAATTGGCTGGGATGATGATACTTTCAGCATATCAGGTCTTAGCAGATACTTATGATGAGGAAGCAAGTGATGAAAACCGGGAAACGCCAATTCTTTTTGGTCACGGAGTCTATGATGACATGGTTCCAGTTATGATGGGTCGGGCAGCACTTGAAAGCATGGTTGACGCTGGTAACCCCTGCGAGTGGAATGGCTATAGAATGGGCCACGAAGTAATCATGGATGAATTAATTAGGATT
>CBFHYB010000016.1:19051-21487 GCA_965659915.1 Candidatus Thalassarchaeaceae archaeon | reverse complement strand
TACTGCAGCAGCTGAACCGCCACCAGGTGTTGGATTAGTTGATGCTAATGCATCAGAGAAATCCTGTAGAGTCATTTCTTCAAAGTTAGTCACACTAAACACCCGCTGCGTATTCAATGATGCGCTGTTCAATTATGAAATCTCCTAATTGATCAAGTTGCAATCCTTCCACGGCATTCTGAATAAGTACAGATTCCTCAGCATCATGTCCTAAATAATGCCGTCCTGAATCCAAAATTGCTTGTAACGGCACAAGTCCAACTAATTCTCCAGCGGTTGTGTTATTATTTGTTTCAGATGCTAATTCACGTATGGCATCTGTCACCTCGTGTAGACCAGTGATTGTGTAATCAAGTAAGTTCATAGAAACTTGAGCAGTATTTTCATCATACATCCACCCCGCCCCCTGTAAACATTCAAAACGACCAGGTATTCGTTCTGCTTTTCCATCTTCTCCAATTATTTTCTCCCCGTTTGCATCTTTCTTCAGAATCCCACTAGAACGTAATTTACCTGCAATTTTGTTAGTTATACTTTTGTTATCGGTGTCTAAATTAACATTGTATGCTATGAGAATTGACCGAGCTCCAGTAGCCGTAACTCCACTTTTAGAATTGAAAATAGATGGTCCATATTCTGGAGCCCAATTTGAGTCACCTAGTTTTTCTTCAAATGATTCATATTCTCCCCGTCTAATATCTGGAAGATTAATTCTATCATCTCTTCTAGCAGCCTTTGCATAAAGGTAAACTGGTAAATTAAATCGATTAGCAGCTTCTTCCCCATATTTCTCTGCAAGCCCAATACATTCTTCCATAGTGATGTTACTTACAGGAATGAATGGCACAACATCTATCGCCCCCATACGAGCATGTTCCCCTTTGTGAGTAGTCATGTCTATAGATTCCAAGGCAACTTCCGTACCCCTAAGGGCAGATTCAACTACGGAGTTTGGTGGGCCAACAATTGTAATCACCGTTCGATTGAAATCTGCCCCCATATCAACGTCCAATAATCGTACATCCTCAACAGATAGCATCGCTGATGTAATTGCATCAATTATTGTCTTATCTTTCCCTTCAGAAAAATTGGGCACACACTCAACTAATTGATGTTTCATGTTAATGACTCCATAGTAGAGGGGGTGAAATCAATTTCGCTATCAAGACCACAAATTGTTAGGTGCTTCACCCTTCTTTTCAGATCTTTTCTTGAGTATCGTTTCCAAGGCTGCTGTAAAATCTGCTTTTGTCGCTTTATTTTTATTTTTACGAATTGCACACATTCCTGCTTCCACCACTAGTGCTTTTAATTCGGCGCCAGATAATCCTTCAGTGGATGATACGAGATTGTTTATGCTAACACCTTTGGTAATTGGCATATCTTTCATATGGATATCCAAAATTGCTAACCTAGCTTCTTCTTTTGGTAATGGGATTTCTATTACTCTATCAAATCTACCTGGGCGAAGAAGTGCTTCATCAAGTATATCTGGTCGATTTGTTGCAGCAATTAATTTGACATCCGCTAATGAGTCAAAGCCATCCAATTCAGCGAGTAGTTGCATGAGTGTTCTTTGCACCTCTCTATCCCCACTTGTTGCAGAATCCAGTCGTTTTGCCCCTATTGCATCGATTTCATCTATGAATACGATAGAAGGAGAACGTTCTCTAGCAAGATCGAATAATTCTCTAACCATCCTACCCCCTTCTCCAATATATTTCTGTGCCAATTCACTTGCAACCAATCGAATAAAAGTACATTCAGTACTATTTGCAACAGCCTTAGCAAGCATTGTTTTACCACAACCAGGTGGTCCAACTAAGATAACTCCTCCAGGAGGTTCAATACCAAATTTAGTGAAGGCCTGTGGGTTTGTCAATGGCAACTCAATTGATTCTTTGACAAGTGAGATTTGTTCTTCTAATCCACCTAGGTCTGAAAAAGAAGTATCGGGCTTTTCAATCATTTCCGCACCCATAACTAGTGGGTCCCAAGCATCATTCAATACATCAATTATTGATAGGGTATCTTGGTTCAAAGCAACCCTTGCCCCCGGTTTCAAAAGTTCAGCATCAATACCTTGGTTGTATGTAACTAGGAATACTGTACCGTTACTTGACCTTACAACTGCCCTTTCCTTGTCTAGAATATCTTGGATATTTCCAATCACATGTGGTGGCATACGCATTAGCCGTACTTCTTCACTTAAACGACCGATTTTTGATTTTTGTTTTGCTACTCGATTTTCTAAATCAATTCTGTCCGATAATAACTGTTGAGTCTGTAATCGTAATTCTTCAAACTTATCTTCTAAGTTTGTAATTGTCCGTTCTGCTATTGTCCCAACCTTATGTGAAGATTGGTCATCATCGTTCGGCGAAATTGCGTCGGTGTCGGATACCATACTAATTCCTAATTGATTGGGGTTTGTTA
>CBFHYB010000016.1:0-19041 GCA_965659915.1 Candidatus Thalassarchaeaceae archaeon | reverse complement strand
TATGTGGATGTAATCAAATAGTATTCTTGAACGTTTTTTGAGAGGCGCGAAGATGGACTAAAATAGGGTTGGCCTTATGTCCAAGCGAGGTTAATGGGTAATTGCGAGTTATGTGGAGCCGTTAGCGTTTCAACCAAGAGCATGTCTATGCACGGTGCTTTTGTTGAAGGATGCAGTAAGTGTCAAGAAAAAATGGGATATAATCCCGATACAGACCAAGCAGCTAAGAATGTGGCTAGGGTGAACAGGAAGACATCTGCCGCCACTTCTGGTGGTTATGGTGGCCTTGGTACTGCTGGCAAAGATATCATGGTAAGAGATGGCAAGGAATTAGTTGATGATTTCCCTTCAATCATCCGAGAAGCACGTGAAAAGAGAGGATGGGATCAACGAACACTTGCATTAAAAATGAAAGAGAAAATCAACATAGTTCAACGTACTGAAGGGGGAAAACGCCCTGGAGATACAGTCATTAAAAAATTTGAAAAAACATTAAAAATTTCCTTATTTAGAGAATTATCTGATATTGCAGTTGAACGCACAGTTGGAAATAAAGAGTCTCGCTCACTAAATTTAGGTGATTTAATCAAAATGGCTCGTAAAGAGGGGGAGTAATCTATCTCTTCAGTTCCTTTGCATATCATCCACCTTTCTCAAGACGATCCGAAGAAATGTACTGCAAGGAAATTAGAGCGCCTGGAATTAGCAATAGTTCATAATTCCCTTAAACGCCCACCTAGAAGAGGATTCTTGCTTGACCCATTAGCCGGTGAAATTCTGGGACCTGATGATATTCCCGAAATTAAGCGTGGCGCTTCAATAGTAGCGCTAGATTGCTCTTGGAAAAAATGTGATGTTTCATTTGAGGATGTGAAAAATAAATCTCCCAAATTAAAACCTAGAACCTTGCCTTTGTTATTAGCAGCGAATGAAGTTTCTTGGGGTAAACCAGGGCGATTATCAACGGTTGAAGCCTTGGCTGTTTGTCTTATTTTGTTGAATGAGTGGGAACAAGCCAAAGATATTCTTCGTCCATTCAAATTTGGAGACGAATTCTTGAATCTAAACAAAGAGCCGTTAGAAGCATATTCCGAAGCAAAAAGTAATGCCGAACTAATAGAAATACAATGGGAATTTTTTGATAAGCCCCAATAATGTCAATCTAGAATAGATCTAGTGATTTTTCTGGTGGTCTACAGATAATAGCAACTTTTCCATTATCGAGTATTGGCCTTTGCATTAATTTAGGATTTTCAACAAGCATGTCAATTATGACTCCGCTATCAATATGTTCTGGTTTGTTTGGTGCTTCTTTGTCGCCCCATCTAATCAGTTCAGAAATTGGGTCCTTTAGTCTGGTAATCAAATCCTTAATTTGTTGTTTAGATAATGGATTTTTCAAATATAGAACAATTTCTGGTGATTCATTGTTAACCAAATCTAAAGTTTGACGACTTTTTGAACACCTAGGGTTGTGATACAACTTCACAGCATCACCTAACAAGAGAGCCGACTGAAATTTCACCATCAATTGAAATTAATTTTACGTTCCCCTCGCCATCATCAGCAGCCAATAACATACCTTGGCTCATTACACCACGTAATTTTCTTGGCTCTAGATTAGCCACGAAAACAACAGATTTACCATTCATTTCTTCTATTGAATAATATGGTTTCAATCCCGCACAAACTACACGCCCTTCTGGGGTACCATCATCAACAGAAACAACATACAATTTGTCTGCATTCGGGTGGTCTTCTACATTAGTAATCAGTCCGGTTCTCAATTCTACCTTCATGAAGGTTTCAAAATCAAGGTAGGCTATTCCTTCTGGTGCTTCACTCATTTTTTCATTCTCCTTTTTCTTCCCACCTTTTACCCCGTGGGTTGGGTCTTTTGAATCAGATGTTGTTGATTGCTCTGCAAGTAGTTTTTCTTCTTCTAATATTTCATCTAAATCCAGTTTAGTAAATAATGGGTCAGGGTTTTCTCCACTCCAAGTCATTTCACTATCCCAGTCTAAAGCGGCACTCCATGAAACATGAGATACTTCACCCGTAAGGCCAAGATTATTCCATGATTGTTGGGCACTAAATGGTATGAATGGTTGAGTTACGATTGCTAAAGTTCGTGCAATTCTCCAACCAAATGCAAGTTTTGCCAATGAATGTTTTCTTTGGTTATGCCATTCCTCATCAGCATCTTTTGGTTCTTTAAGGAATTTCCAAGGTGTTGCCTCTTGTAGCATTTGGTTTCCTAATTGGGCCATGTTCATCGCACTACGCAAAGCCTCTTTGTATCGATGTTTTTGTAGGCTTGAAGTGATGTTTGAATGTAGTTCAGAAATTTTGGCAATTTCACCTTCTATTAATGATAAATCATTGTATTTAGTTAGTGGATTTTCTCCGGATCCATCATCTAAACGTGCAGCTAAAGTCATTACTCTGTGTACAAAATTACCATATGTCCCAATTAATTCATTGTTAATTTTTTCAACAAAATCCGGCCAATTAAAATCTGTATCATGGTTTTCTGGCATATTTATTGATAAGTAATAACGCAGTGTATCAGGTTGGAATCTTTCAAGGAATGCTGGCAACCAAACAGCATGTTTACGACTCTTTGAGAATTGCCCCCCAGCTAACATCAAGTATTCCATTGCTGGAACATTATCTTCTAGATGTAAATCCCCTATTCCAGGGCGCAAATCAGAATCGGGAGATACCTCTTTATCAGTATTATTCAAACCCATAATTAAAGCAGGCCAAATAACGGTATGGAAGGGGATATTATCCTTACCTAGGAAATATAGATGGCGTGGCTGATTGCCTGTTTCAGGATTTTTCCACCAGTTTTCCCAAGCAGCCTCTCCATCAGGATGATTTTCCTCAGCAAACTCTTGTGACCAGATTCGAGCACATGTGTAATACCCTTGAACAGCCTCAAACCACACATATACACACTTGCCTTTCCATTCTTCCCCATCCAGTGGTAAATCAATACCCCAATCTAGGTCCCTAGTAACAGCCCGAGGCCGTAATCCCATGTCCAACCAATTTTTTGTCATTGCCTTAACATTGGTTTTCCAACTATCCCAATTATCTTTAGAATGAAGTTCTAAGGATTTTTGAAATAAATCCAAACGGAAAAAGAAATGGTCAGTATCTCTGATTTCAATATCAGCATTCGGATTCATCTTTGAATGAGGTGAGGTTAGTTCCGATGCTTCGTAGGTTGTTCCACACTCATCACATTGGTCACCGCGTGCAGATTCGTATTGGCAATTGGGGCAGGTTCCTTCGATATAGCGATCAGGCAAAAATCGCCCTTCTCCTTCCTGTCGAAGTTCGTAGTATTGTTGCATAGTTTTTTTCTCAAACATTCCAGCCTCATACAATGCTAGAAAATTTTCTTGAACATATTTTTTGTGCCTTGGGTCTGAAGTACGATTGAATAATGCGCCTCCATATTCAATCCCCCTGGGGTCTATATTTGGTTCCCAAGCACATCCAAGATTGAGAAGGGCTTGTTTGTTAATTGCATGATATTTGTCTACAATTTCTTGTGGTTTTACTCCTTCTTGCTCAGCGGTAACTGTGATTGGTGTACCATGTTCATCACTGCCACTAACAAGTAAAACCCTGTTACCTAGCGCCCTCTCAAACCTAAGGTGAATATCTGGTGGTAAGTAACATCCCGCTACGTGGCCGAGGTGTAAAGGGCCATTGGCATAGGGCCAAGCTACGCAGATAAGTACATACTCAGGCTCCTCCATAGATTCGGGGCGGAACAGGACGTTAATGGCAATACCTATCCTTATTGTTGAACAACATTAAATTTTATGATTTTTTATGTTATGTCAAGGTAGATTCAAAGGCTAATGGCACATGGAGATTACTGTCGTGCGCAATGTTAGCCGGTGGAGAATAGAAATCCGATGAGTTACACTCTCCTCGTCACATATGCCGTTTTGGCTATTGGTGTCTCGTTTTTATGTAGTATTCTTGAAGCAGTTCTTCTTTCAACATCTATCTCCAATGTTGCCGTGATGGAAGCAAAAAAACAGCGTTTTGCTAATTTATGGCGGCTATTCAAAAATGATCCAGAGCGGCCGTTAACAGCGATACTGACTCTCAACACAATCGCTCATACAGTGGGTGCTATTGGGGTAGGAACTGAAGTTGCAAAATTATATGCTGGTAGCACTGAATTAGATTTGATTGTAGGTATTGCTTCAGCAATTCTCACTTTGGGTGTTTTATTATTTTCAGAAATATTACCCAAAACTCTCGGCACCCTCTATTCTAAGCGTTTAGCAACGCCTGCAGCGTTTCTATTACAAATCTTAATTTATGGATTAATATGGATTGTTGTTCCTATTCAATGGGCTAAGAAATTATTTCCTACACCCGAACAAGAAACAGTCACAAGAGATGAATTAGTAGCTCTTGTCGATGTGGCTGAGGAAGAAAAAACAATAGAAGCTGATGAAGAAAAGGTAATTCATAATCTCTTGAAACTCAGAGATATCACAGTAAGTGATGTAATGACTCCTAGAGTGGTGATTACCTCAGTTATTGACACTTACACTGTAGAACAAGTTTTGAATGAAATGCCAATTATGGTTCACGGTAGACTTCCAGTCCAAGGTGAAACAATAGATGACATTGGAGGATACGTGTTGAGAAACCAAATTCTGATGAAGGCAGCCAATGATGAGCATGACGTGACAATGTTGCAGTTGATGAGAGATATACAGTCAGTAGGCCCTAGTCAGTCAGTAGATGAAGCACTGGATATTCTTTTAGATCACAAAGAACAGATACTAATCGTTAAAGATGAATTTGGTGGTACAACTGGAATAATTACAATGGAAGATATCATTGAAACTCTACTTGGTAGGGAAATTGTAGATGAAACTGATCAGGAAGGTATTGCTGAAGGTACTACTGCAGAAGATATGCGAGAATTCGCTAAGCAGAAAAAAGAAGAATAATTCAAGGGAAACACTTGCGTAGTTAGCAATGCAATTAAGGTTGAAAGTTTGTCTTCCATTCCATCTAATTGCTCTAATCTTCTGAACTTTCGTCCCCTAACCAACCTTTGTCTTTCAACCAGTCACCAGATGATTCCAACTTACCAAAGAATCCAGTTGATTCAGCATCATCTGAACGAGTATGGCTTACCATATATGCAAAGAAAATAGAATCCCAAAGTCCTTGCTTTGTTTCATGCCGTATCTTTGCAATAACCCAGTCTGATAGAGGGATTGCAAGAATTGCTAGTCCAATGCCTAGATTTACTGTGTTTGCTCCTGCGGTTGTACCTACTCCTGCAGATAGAACAAGGAATAACCCTACTGCAATATAGAGCATTGTCATTGCTTTCAATGTCTGGTGAAGGAAAACGGGTGGTTTCCCCTTGTGTGTCACATATTGTGTTAATGAAGCATAATTGCCAACTGTGCGGTTAGTCATGAACGGCATAGCTACTAAGTTGAAAATTGATAAAAGAGCGCCCCCGATAATGAAATATGTACCGTCAAACATACTACCCCAGAGACTGATTACAACAATTGGTACAGCCCATCCAAAAGTAACGATAAAATCAACTAGGCTACGAGCAAATCTTGCAGGTCTCTTGGCGATAACGTATTCATCTGGTAGTGTCTTTGCAACCTTGGGTGTTACTTCAAAATCATCTAAATCATCTGATTTCTTTTTTGATGTGCGCTTTCGCTTAGTTTTCTTTGCAGGCTTTGCTGCTTTTACCGGCTTAGGCTTGCTCTTTTTTGCAGGCTTTACCTCTTCTTCGTTTTGCATTTGTCCAGCTTTCTCAAGTAATCCCATTAGTATCACTCTCCATATATCTCACTCATCTCGATGAATAGTTGAAATCCAGGGGTTGCCATAAATTCCTGTAGTTTATCGTCAGGTATAGTTCCCAATTCTTGATTCACCATATTGAAGAATTTTTTACGAGTTGCAGTTGTTGTTGAACTAGCATCAGCCCCAACTTTCTCAAATAATTTGAAGTTTTTAGATGAAATGAAATCATTGATGAAATCTTCTGGCATATCACCTAATAAGTTATTCACAACATCGAAGAAGTCACTGAAATTCTGATCTTCGTCTTCATCTTCATCGTCTTCAATTTCTTCCTGGGCATCATATTCTTCAAGTTCGGAATAATCTATTTCACCAGAAAGAATCCCTTTCAGTAATTTGCGCTCATCAACCATTGGTTTCAACAAATTACCAAATTTAGCTATAGCAGCCTGTTTCTTCTTGGATTTTGCAGCGTCAAATTTCTTTTTCAAAGGACGCATTTCAGATTCTAAATCTGAAAGGCGCTCTTGAACATCTGCCATCCCCTCATCTTCCTCATCAGAGGATTCTTCAGGTACTGACAATAATTCAACAACTGGTGCAGAATCTCTTGTTGTTTCCTTTTCAGATTTTCTCATTACGATGATTTCTCTATCTAAATCATGGCCAAATCTGTCAGCATATCGTTCAAGCAGACTGCCTACGTCACTAGAACCCAATCGATCTATGTGGCCATACATTTGTTGCAAGGATTTATCGGTTCTATTTTGCCACATATCAGCATAATTAGCATCCTCCTCGCCTTCCTCAATTACCTCAATCACTTCTACCTCAACTTCCTCGTCAGAAGGCTCTGGTACACTTACTGCAAGTGGTTCAGTTGGTGGAGTAGGGGCTGGAGGGAGTGGCAACTCCATTTCTGGTGATGGTGGTGGTGGTAAATCACCAAGTGGAGGGGGTAATGGGAGAGACTTTGATGGCGGGCTTGCATCGTTCTTCTTCCTCTTGCGAAACGCCACACCCTCACCCTGTTGATACATGGTGACAAACAATCTGTCTTTAACATTGGCTTAATTTGAAAAACTCTGACCACGTAGTTTTACTACGTCAAATTGGCTTTGCCCACCCCTTTAGTGTCAAAAAAGTGTCAATATTTGATTCTGCAACTAACGTATCCCCTTGGCTGTATTCTTTCTCATCTCCACCCAATCTCAGAACACATCTTTCAACAACAATTTCTAACTCTCTCGTTTTATCATCAAACCTAGGTAATGCCTCGTTGAGAGCATCAAATGCATTAGTTTCTTCTGGATGTAAACGGTCTAGTGGAAGGGTTACAACTTGTAATCCACATTTGCCATTTAGACTGTTAGGCCAGCGTATTTGTCTTTTGATATCAACCGTAACAGCCTCATCAGTTTCCCCAGCCTTACCAACGATAAGTGAACGGTCCCCTTTGACAAGTTCAAGGAATAAATGGGCATATTGATTTTTCACTCCACCTAGTACATTGTAATTTCCACTTAGGATAGTTTCTCGACGTTGTGGGTGTTGAACCTTTTCAGCAAGAGTTTTCATTTTTGTCGGCCCACATTTTGAAACTTGACTACTAGGGGATTTTGATCTTAATTCTATTATATTACAGAGTTCTTTTGTCATTCTAGTGCCTTCTGAACCATCTTGATTAGCAATATCTAATTTGTTCAGGATATTGATGGTACCATCTTCTAATCTAGTTTTCCAACCACCCTCACCACTATTGTTCATCAGTGCGCTAACCTCTACACCCTCTCCCCTAATGTGGTTCACTAATTCTCTCCTTGCAGCACTATCCAAACCCAAAATATTAGGGTCTCTGTAGTGGAGATGGAAACCCCTATGCCCGGAAAATGTTACGTGGAGATATTCTTCTTTGAAACCAAATTCTGTTGAAAGAAATTCTTGCCATAAATCGTGAGTTTGTAATTGAATGATTTCTAGCATTTCTGGGAAATTGTAGGGGTCAACATGGTCTAGGTGGTCGCCATCTAAATCAAAAATTAAATCTGCACCCTTCCAATCTTTATCTGCCATTTTTCTCTCTAATGGCTTACCATAGTAAGCGGTAGAGTAAAAGCAACTTTTAGGAGCTCTTTGGTGTAAGTAATTCAATACATTTCTAGGTGCATCAAAATTAATGTGGCGGTCGAACAAATTAGATGACCACATTTGGAACATACATTCCCTTGTCCGCAATCGTGGGGGGAACCAGAATTGAGTTTCACCAATTTGAGAATACCACTTTGAAAAGCGGTGAGCAGCGCGGGCCCAATTACTCTCTACCATCTATATCAGAGCACCCTAAAGCACCACGGCACTTGAACGACGCGATTAGTCCATCGGCAATCCAGATACGGCTTTGCCATCCGATGATGGCGTGGTGCCGGTTTCTGACTTGTAGCAATCAAAGCAAGAAAATTTATCGTCAATGGGTAATGATTGACCAAATGTTAGTCTAGCGCCACAGAAATCACAAATTGGTCCGATTTCTCCCTGATGAATTCCTAATCTTGAGACATCTGGCATGTTATCACTCAAACATTGGCGGGGGTTCCAAGTCTTTGAGCCTGTCCATTAAGGGATTTAAAATATCAATCAATTCAAGCATAAAGTTCACAACCAAATTGATGTCGCGCCAACACATGAGTAATGGTGAACGGGTTGTGCGCGTGGGACATTCTCCTGACCCAGATGACGCATTTATGTTTCATGCATTAACAACTGGGATAATTGATACACCTGGATTTAAATTTGAGCATGTACTCTTAGATATTGAAACACTCAACAAAAAAGCCATTGCTGAAGAATATGAAGTAAGTGCTGTAAGTATCCACGCATTTCCAGAAATTTCAGACAAGTATTCATTGATGAATTGTGGTGCAAGCATGGGTGAAGGATATGGGCCAATGCTTGTTAGTTCTAGTCCAATGACATTGGAAGAGGCTTGTTCTAAACCTATTGCAATCCCAGGACTAAAGACATCAGCACATCTAGCTTTGAAAATGGCTGTTGGAAATGTTGAGACTGTAATTGTGCCCTTTGACGAAATTATGCCACGTATCCAAAACGGGGAATTTGCTAGTGGTGTCATTATTCATGAAGGACAGTTAACTTGGAAATCTCATGGTATGAATCTCATCTTAGATTTAGGTGTATGGTGGAATGAAAAGACAAATGGTCTTCCTCTGCCTTTAGGTGGTAACGTAGTCAGAAAGGATCTAGGTCCTCAATTGTGTGAACAAATTACTGATTGGGTTAAACAAAGTATTGAGGTAGCGATATTAAACCCAGATGAAGCATTAGAATTTGCAAGGCAATGGGGTAGAGGAATAGATGAAGAAACAAATTCAAAATTTGTACAAATGTATGTTAATTCCCGAACCATTGATTTTGGTAATGATGGAAGGGAAAGTATCGTAAAATTCCTAACAGAAGGAAAAGATATAGGGATGATTAACAAAGATTTTGACCCGAAATCAATAGAATTCATTGGTGCTTAATTATGTCGAAAGAAGAAAAAACAGTATGACTCTATTGATCCTACACCACCTAGCAAAACTAGGTTCAGAATCTTGTGAAGTCGCGCTTGATTTGCTGGAATGGACAAAAAACGACTCAATGGAATATGAGTGAAAATTACACATTTAATAGGATAATACTTTTGCTGAATCCCTATTCGCAGTACTGATGAGCGAAAACTCGGGCGCTTTCGTTGGGATTTCCCTCTGCCTCGCTTTATTGTTTTCTTCTATCCCACTTATCCCAGAAGTTAATGCCGGTACTGAAGAAAATTATCCTTTTAGTGGCAGTCTTCAAAACCCATATTCCTTATCTGGCTCTTCTGAAATAACATATTCATCGGATGGAAGTTTAATTGCAGCAGCCTTTAATTCAAATGTTGTAATCATCAACACTCAGTATCGAACTTTTATCAAAGATATTAGTATTGGAAATAAGATACTGTCTCTTGCGTTTTCTGATGATGATTCTTCACTGCTCGTTGGGCTGGAAAGCCCATTCATGAGTACTTTGGCTATGGCTATCTATGATACTTCAACTTGGGAAAGAATAGGGGTTAATGAGGATGGGAAAGAAGTAAGTGATATTTCCATCCTACCCAATACCCCAATATTCGCTTCCGCTAATGAAAACAATGGTGTTTCAGAGTATTATATCAACGATTCAACTAATGCAATATCTACTTTTGATGGGCAACATACTACTGATGTCACTTGTTTGGATCATTCACCGAATGGTCAGCAATTAGTTACCGGTGGGGAAGATGGAAACGTCTTCCTTTGGAATCGAACATCTACGCTCGTTGATGTTTCTTGGCAGGTAGGTTTCAGTATTACAGATTGTTCAATATCTCCCGATGGAACCCAGTTAGCTTGGATTACTAATTCTCTCCTCCAGGTTCGTTCTGTTCCAGAGGGTGAGTTCATTACTACTCTAAATTTAGTTGGCACTGCGTTTCAATTAGAGTGGGCTGAAAATGGTGAAGAATTATGGTTATTGATTGAATCTTCAACAGAACTACTCAGTATTTTTGATACTACAGATTATTCAACAATAAAAACATTTGAATTGGGACATCAAGTCACAAAATTCGCAAAATCCCCTACTATCTCAGAATTTATGGTTACTACAAATACAGGTATTCTTACCGCATTTAGAGAGGATGCTTGGGAACCATACTCTGGATTACCAGGTACAGATTTAGACGGCGATGGTACACCGGATATCTACGATGGCGATGATGATGGCGATGGATTAGGTGATGATTTTGAATATTCATGTGATGAAGGTAGTGATTGTCACACTCACCCTCATCCAGATTTAATTAGGCAAGTGTCAATAACCATTAATAAAAACAAAATTATCATTCAAGATAAATATCAAATGAACTCCAGTATTAGTGCACCAATAAGGGAATTAGCCTCATCAGCTGTATCATCTGATGGATATGTAAGTCAGGGTGAAGCAATAAAAATGGAAAGAATGTTCTGTAGTGGAACAAATGCTAACCAAATTAGTTTAGATTGGAACGAGGCAGTAAAATTTGATAATTCTGCAATAATTGATACAACTGTTCTCTGTGATGCTAAATTGGGTTTGATTGATACCGAAAAACACGATTCTCGAACGCGCATTGAACTTCGTTGGTTTATTGAAATAACATTGGCAAACAATGTAGATAGGCCATTCAACATGACCTTTGACCCATCGGTATCCCCCCCAATGCATACTGTTGCTCAAATTATACCAATATCCCCGTTTACATTAACATTAATTCACGAGGGAAATACTGTTTACTATCAAACACCTATTCATGCTAACAGTCCTCAAATGTCTATAATTGTACAGGCTCCACCAGATCCAGATCCAACCTTTGTTGACATAACGTTGTCATGGCTAGAGAATAATTTTTTAATTCCATTAAGTGTAATTGTTGTTTTATCATTAGTAATTATTATAGGAATACGAAGAAGAAACAGGTTATTATTTGAATTAGAGGAAGATGAAGACGATTTTATTGAAGTTACATCTAGAAGAAGGGTCTCTAATAGAAGCCAAGCGCCAGAGATTGTATCTTCAACTGGGCGGCCACAACCAATGCAACGGCCACAAGAAGTAACTAGGCGTAGGGAGCAACCTGCAAAGCGCCCAACAAAAGAACCGGCAATTAGACGGGTGAAAAAGGTGTCAGGCTCAGTTACTCAAACTGGTGAAGCACCAGAGGGGGAAGAATGGGATTATTCCGAACATGGTGCATATTGGGACAAGGACGACCCTGATTCAACAGACCCATATGGAGAAGCGCAAGAATTCCACAATGCAGAAACTGCAATTCTAGAAATCGCTCAGGAAGTTGCTTCTGAGGAAGAGGAAAAAGAAACTAAAACAAACGAAGAAAAAGATTCTGAGATGGATGCGGCGCTTTCTATGATTAAAAAGTCCAATAAATCTAAACCACGCAAACCCAAGAAAAGTTCAGAAGATGGCACAGAGAAGCCAAAGAAGAAAAGAAGAAAAGTAAAACGTCGTAAATCAAATTAAATCTCTAACCATTGAATATCTGTTTCTAAACCACATACTTTTGTTAGGAATAATTCCAATCCGCGAACTGAATCATCGGTAAGGATATTTGTGACTTCATTGAAATAGCCGTTTATTCTATCTTTTGAAAAACCACTTCTAATTACCGTATCCCGAATCACATCGTCTTTTATTTGCTGTTCGTCTCTGAATTTTTTTGCATTTTCCAATAAATCATGATGCGCTTGTTTTAATTTATTCACAGGTGCTGATACAGGTGCTGCAAAAACCCCAAAGACCATTGGTAAACCAGTTTGTTTGAACCACTCTTCACCAAGATCCATTTTTACTAACTCTGGATTCCTCTGTGCTTCGTCAAGAGCTCTGTCTCCAATCAATAATGCTGCATCACATTTAGATAGCATTTCATCTAAGTCTGGACCCATATCAACTGTTTTAGGGTCTAAACCTAATTGAGACAACAGATATAATACTAATTTTTTAGATGTTGATGAATCAGTTGGTAATGCTATATCCCTAATTTTTGTTAATTCTCTTTTACTGAATAACAACACACTTCCAACGGCTCCTACGGATGCAATGCCTATGTCTGGGAGTAATATTAACTCAGATGAATTTGCAGCGTAATCTGCAGCAGGAATAGGTGCAACAAGACAATCTCTTCGAAGTAAATGACCCGTTAACCAAGCAGGTGGGGCAGGTAGAATAGACCATTGTTGAGATAAATTATGAAATAATGGATCACAATTTACAAAAGATACACGTCCGATAATATCAGACCAATTAACCACTACAAAACCCCCCTCTAAATAGATACCATTGGCAATCCATTATTATCTGGTGGGTTTTGCCTGCGAAAGTTTCTAAATTGTGTATAATCAGTGTTTCTCTCAACTGCTATACCACCGACTGACTCAATCAGTGTTGCTAAGTCAATATCTAGGTTATCAAGTGGTGTATTTGAGCCTGCGAGATGCATGATTTCTTCATGGCTAACGGTTCCATCAATATCATCAGCGCCGCTAAGTAAAGCAAGCGCAGAAATATGGTCCCCAATGTTCATTCGATAGGCCTTAATGTGAGGTATGTTATCTAACATTATTCTGGATATTGATATCATTCTCAAGATTTCATTTGAGGTAGCTAATTGTGCTTCGGGCAATCTTGAAGAATCCGGCAAATATGGGTAAGGGACAAAACATTGGAAACCCCTCGTTTCATCTTGTAATGTTCGTAATTTATCAAGGTGGATCATTCTGTGCAGTGTCGTTTCAACTGTTCCAAACAACATAGTACAATTTGTGGGGATTTTGAGTTGATGAGCAGTTTTATGGATTTCTATATACTCATCTGAGGATTCTTTTCCTTTGCAAATTATATCTCTAATTTCATCTACAAGAATTTCAGCTCCGCCCCCTGGTATGGAATTCAATCCGGCCTTATTTAGTCTAGAGATTGTCTCTGATATTGATAGGTTTGAAATCTCAGCCAGATGCTTTATTTCTACAGCAGTCAAAGCCTTAAGGCTAATATTTGGATACTGATTTTTGAATGCTGAAAACAGCCCTTCATAATATTCAATATCCCATTCTGGATGTAATCCACCTACTGTATGCACTTCAGTAATGATTTCTGATAAAGGCGCGATTCTATCTAGGTATTCTTGAACTGATAATGAATAAGCATCAGCGGCTTTTATTCCTCTTCTAAAAGCACAAAATTTACACGCCAATACACAAACATTTGTTTGGTTAACATGTAAATTTCTATTATAGAAAACAGCGTCACCATACCTTTTCTGTTTCAATATATTGGCAACATTAGAGAGAGTTGGTAAATCGCACTTATCATGTAGAATCACGCCCTCTTGACAAGAAATTCTTTGACCTGATAACACTTTATTTAGAATCATTCTAATTTCATCACTCAATGATTCTGGTAATTCTAAGATAGCAGCAGAAGAGCCATCAATCACTGGATCATTTGAGGAGGTTTCTACGGTACCCCGCCATTGGAAAGGTGACTCTAGATGCATTTCTCTCAGTTGACCGCACAAGTCACCTGCTTTAATGGCTGTCAGCCATCATGTTCAATTTTTCATACGTTTAAATTTCAATATAAATTTCCTAAATTCTTCTATCCAAAATACTGAAGAAGCAATTAAGAAAACCACCACCCAATCAGTCAATTCTAACGGAATTGTTGATAAGAAACTACCAACTGTAATGCCAATGATTGGCACTAAAGTAAGTGAACCTTGAACAATAGAAACAAGTAAAACAAGGCTAATAGCGAAAGATGCACTAATGAACATATTCTGGAATATTCCCAGTTCAAATGCAGACTTGTCAATACTTCTACTATTTACTACATTGAATAGTTGAAACATAATAAATGTTGCAAAAGCCATTGTACGAGCGTATTCAAACTTAGATTGAGCATTATTATCCCACGTCTCTAAATTACATTCCCCATTCTCTAAGAAAAATTCTGGTGACGTTTCCATATCAACCCCGTGACACGCATCTCCTGAAATTAGCCCTCCGCCAGCAAGTGAGAAAATTGCTAGAGTACCTAATACCATTACTACGCCAAGGAAGCCAATTACTCGTTTGTCCATGACATTAGGTAAAGGTTCAGATAAGGCCCGCGGGGGTTCATTCATCACATCACCATGTCGTTTCTCAATACCTAAAGCTAGAGCAGGTGGTCCATCCATTAGAATATTGATGACAAGCAACTGAGTTGCAGTCATTGGTAATTCCCAACCTAAAATCAATGTGGCAGTAATAATTAGTAAGACCGCGGCTACATTTGTTGAAATTTGATACCTAACGAAATTTCTAATGTTTAGGTAAATTTTCCGTCCTTCTTCAATAGAGCCTACAATTGAAGAAAAATCATCATCTTTCAATACCATATCCGCTGCATCCCTAGCAACATCTGTTCCAGCAATCCCCATTGCTATTCCTATATTCGCGCGAGACAAGGCGGGTGCGTCATTGTCACCATCTCCTGTCATTGCAACAACATGGCCGATAGATTGTAGCCTAGTTACAATCCTTAATTTTTGATCCGGTGTAACTCGTGAAAACATAACAACTTTTTCAAGCTTTAAATCTAATTCATCGTCAGATAAATTCTGTAACTGTTTACCAGTAAGGAATTCAGAATCATCTTTGATAATTCCTATCTCATCACCGATAGCCATCGCCGTCATCTGCTGATCGCCTGTAATCATCATTACCCTGACTCCAGCAGCATCACACATTGAAATCGCTCTGGATACTTCTTTTCGAGGAGGGTCCATGATTCCAATTAATCCTAAGAATATCAAACCCGATTCAACAGAGTCAACATCTTCCATATCTTCTTCGCCACTTAATGGGCGAGCAGTTAATGCAATTACCCTAAGGGCTTGGGTCGCCATTTGTAGATTAACATCACCAATTCTATTTCTATGATTATCGCCAATGGGGATTACACGCCCATTTTCAACAACATGGCTAATTCTTGACAGATAAGGTCCAATAGCACCCTTAGAAAATACCCACCTTTCACCCTCATACTCATGAATCGTAGTCATTCTTTTTCTCTCTCTATCAAATGTATATTCTCTGAATCTGGGGTGATTTCTCCGGAAAGAATCTACTGACTCTGTCATTTTCCATCCAAATACTGCTGAGGCTATATCTGTTGGATTACCAATACCTCTCCATTCATTGTCAATTTTCCTAACATTGCTATTTTGGCAAAGTAAAGAACAGGCCATTGCTAATTTGAATCCCTTTTGAACCTTTAATTCAGCAAAATCTTGTTCATTGATTTCTTTCTTGCCGATTCTTAATTTGCCATAAGTAGGGTCAAAACCAGAGCCAGAAACAGAGTATAGTTCATCACCACAGAAAAATGAGCGAACGGACATTTCGTTACGCGTCAACGTGCCTGTTTTATCTGTGCAAATTATAGTTGCTGAACCCAATGTTTCAACAACCTTCATTCTAGATACAATTGCATTCCGTGCAGACATATTTTGCATGCCGATTGCCAATGTTATTACCAAAATAATTGGTAATCCCTCTGGTACAATTGCCACAAATATGACAACTGCAATTATGAATTGATCAGCGATTATTTCATTCAATTCTGTGCCTGTAACGCCATTCAATATAGCTAAACTAATAGTGGACCCAACTATTACAATTGCCGAAATAATCGCAATCATTGCAAGATATCTACCTAATGAGCCTAATTTAATTTCAAGAGGTGTTTTTGGAGTTTCAACTTCACTTAAACCGGTTGCAATATCTCCAACTCTAGTCCCCATGCCTGTTTTAATTACAACTCCTAATCCACGACCAGAAGAAACCACTGTACCCATGAATGCCATATTTGTCATTTCTTGAAGTATGGAATCTTCCTCAGAAGGTTCTATTTCTTTGTATACAACATTTGACTCACCGGTTAATGATGATTCATTTATTGATAGTTGGTGAACTTCGAGTAATCTAATATCAGCTGGTACATTGAGGCCATCTTCTAACCAAACGATATCCCCTGGGACAACTTCCTCTATCGATAAACGGTGCTCCATACCATCGCGTAACACAATACAATGACAAACAAGTAATTTCTTTAGAGAATCCATTGCTCTCTCTGCTTTTGCCTCTTGAATATATGATAAAACCGCGTTTAAAGTTAAAGCAATACAGATAAAAATTGGAGTGCCGAGGTCTTCTCTATCGGCAATAAATGCAATTATTGCTGCGAATAACAACAAATACACCATAGGATCTCTAAAGTGATCTAACATTTTGAAGAAAGGATGGCGCGGTTTTTTTCCTTCTAATTTATTTTCACCATAAGTTTCCCGACGCCTGATTACTTCTTCTGTGGATAGACCATCCACTGTAGTATTCAAATTTGAAAATACATCATCCAATGGGATAGAATGCCAAAGTGGCTCTGCTGAGTCACTATCTGATTTTCTTCTTGAATCTAGAGATGGCATCCGCTCGCCCATCGGGAGCACATTCGGAGTCCTATTTGTAGACGCGGGTCAAATTCCAAACCCAAAACATAACAGTTTCATCCGTAGCATTGACTAACTAATCCCCCTGCGAAGAGCATGGGTGAGTTCCAGCCGTATGTACCTGCGTCAGAAACTCTACCCGAATTGACCATCAGGGCAATTCTTCTTGGCCTATTCTTAGGGGTATTAATGACAGCCGCGAATACATATCTTGGTCTTTACATTGGTATGACCGTTTCAGCCTCTATCCCAGCTGCAGTTATGTCCATGCTACTTCTGCGCATGTTCCGTTTCAAAGATGTAAGTATTCTAGAAAACAATGTTGTTCAAACCATGACATCTGCTGGTGAGAGTTTGGCTGCAGGAGTAATATTCACAATGCCTGCACTACTTGTAATGGGTAGAGAAATGGATACATTGACTACATTCATTGTAGCAATCCTAGGTGGTATACTCGGAACAATATTCACAATCACATTACGAAGAGTGTTTATTGTTGAAGAAGCACTTCTTTATCCTGAAGGAATCGCGTGCGAAGAAGTTCTTGTAGCAGGAGAAAAGGGAGGGTCTCAACTCATTGTTATCCTGTATGCCTTGGGGTTAGGGGCTCTTTATGGGTGGATGGTAAAAGGATTCAAATTAACACAACCTAAAGTTGAAGTGGCGGCTGAAATCGTGGGCGTGAGAATATATTCAGCCCTAGACTATTCACTTTCATTAGTTGCAGTAGGATGGATTGTAGGCCTTAATATTGCATCCTACATCTTTTTTGGTGCGGTGCTAGGTGTGTTCATTTTGACACCAATTTATGGAATGACCTATGGTTGGCCAGTTGATGCTGATTTGGCTCATGGATTCAAAACACTCTGGTCCACACATATACGATTCGTCGGTGTAGGGTGTATGGTTGTGGGGGGGCTTTGGACCCTTATTGACATGAGGAAAACAATTTCCAGTGGGCTGAAGAAGGCCCTGGCTTCAGGCCTAACCGAATCTGAGGTATCTACTATTAGAACTGAACAAGACATCCCTATGAATCGTGCGTTTATCGGGCTAGCAGTAATTGCTGTTTTGACTTTTATTTTCTATTGGTGGAAAACCGGTTCTCTAACATTAGCAATCGTTGGAGCCATATTTTTGGCCATCACTGCGTTTTTCTTTTCTGCAGTTGCTGGTTATATTGCTGGAGTTGTTGGATCATCAAATTCACCTGTTTCTGGTATGACAATTGCAACTTTAATGGCGACATCTCTTGTTGTTTGGATTGTCGGTGGCGTATTCTTGAATATGGAACAAGATGAATTGATGTATGCAACTTTGATTATTGCTTCTATCGTTGCGGTTAATGCAGCCATAGCAGGAGATGTAATGCAGGATTTGAAAACGGGCCACTTAGTTGGTGCTACACCTTGGAAGCAACAAACCGCTGAACTGATTGGAGTTATTGTTGGAGCTATTGTAGCCCCACTTACCTTGACAATTCTCAATGAGGCTTTTAGGATCACACCAACCTATTGTGCAGCAAATCCACACCCTGTATCAGGTTGCTCAAATGTATTAGAAGCTCCACAAGCCGAAATAATTGGTACACTGATTGAAGGAATATTTGGAGGAACTGTGAACACACCGATGCTTGGATTGGGTGTAGTTGTTGCAGGGTTAATTATTGGCTCACGCTGGTATCTTGGAAAAAGTGGCCCAACATTACCCATAATGTCAATTGCAATAGGAATGTACCTCCCATTCTACCTCTCTGCCACCATATTCTTGGGTGGAGTGCTCAATCACTTGGTTACCAGAACTGCACATTTGCGCGTAGATGGCACCCTTGCTGGACAACCTTCTGAAATAGCAATTAAATCTGGGAAAGAACTGGTTAGTAGAGGTACTCTACTCTCTGCTGGTTTAATTGCTGGGGAAGCCCTAATGGGGGTTATTGTTGCTGCTTTCATCGTATTGGCATCCTTTTCACCCATACCTAGACCAGAGAACTGGTTGCCGTTCTTAGGTACTCTTGGGCCAGTCCTATCAACAGTGTTCTTCCTGTGGTTCTTTGGAGTATTTACTTGGCTTGTAACTAG
>CBFHYB010000015.1:0-21892 GCA_965659915.1 Candidatus Thalassarchaeaceae archaeon | reverse complement strand
TTGAGACTGATACGGGACATCGTGTCCCTAATCATAAGAGCAAGTGCAAACATATGCACGGGCACCGCTATCGCTGGGAAGCAGAAGTCGAAGGTGATGTTGTCATAGAACAAGGTGTTTCAGAAGAGGGGATGTTAATTGATTTCTCAGATGTTTCAAAAATTCTAAATGAGAAAATACACGATGTTGTTGATCACGCTTTCATTGTTTATGAGAATGATGAAGAGGCTCTCGCCGCACTGACAATAATGGGAGATGGACACCGCACGGTTACCGTACCATTTATCCCAACTGCGGAGAATTTGGCTAAGTGGGCATTTGAACAAGTATCCCCTTACATAGAAACCGCATATGGTAATTCTTTACGACTAGCAGCATTCCATGTACGTGAAACGCCGAAATCTTGGGCCACTTGGAGACCCTGATTACTCTTCTTCTGGGTGTTTCTCTTTCAGAGCATCTCGTGATTGTTTCAATACCCCAAGTATTCTATGTGCCTCATCATCCAAAGGCATACTACGCATCAGAACTCGCTTTAGTGTCTCAGCAATCCCTGGTCTCTTGTGCTCTTGGACATCTACTACCTGTGCTAGTTCTTCAGTAAGAGTATGAATCATTCTTCTCAAGTCTGGATCTAACAAACGTGTGTTCTTTGTAGTCCTTGGTAATCCCTCTTGTTCACCTAATTCTGTAGCAATTAATGCCATATGCATCTCATAAAGGAGGATAGTTACAGCATGACTAAGGTTCAATATTGGGTAGCCTTCCCAAGTAGGAATGGTAACTAGAATGTCGCACATCTGTAATTCTTCAGTCAATATTCCAACACCTTCACGACCGAAAACAATTGCTACTTTCCCCTCTACATCGTGGATACGTTGGGCTACTTCATTAGGCATTACAAAATGTCTGAAAGCAATTTTCTCCCCCATTTCTCTTTTACCTGAAGAACCTACAACAATTGAGATATCTTGCATACATGAATCCCAATCAGGGAATATTTCAGCATTTTCTAAAACACTCTTCGCGTGTTTAGAACGCGCTAATGCTTCATCCTCAAATTCGTAACCTGATTTGGAAATTAATCTTAAATTGTCAAAGCCAAAGTTCCTCATCGATCTAGCTACCGCACCGACGTTGCCTTGAATTTCTGGCTCAATCAATACTACAACGACTTCAGCCATCCTTTCAGGGAGAGGTATTGACAAATTCAAACCCACATTTATTCCTCTTGTTTGGTCGGCACCCATGCTTCTAATGCATCTCTATCTACGTGTTGATAAATGAAAAGTAGCCACTGACCAGTTTCTCGGTCTGGTATTGGAATACTTCTTTTGGCCACTCCTTGCTCACGAAGCCAATTGAAAAATTCATCCAACACTTCTGGTGAGGGGTGTCTTACAAACGGAGGTTCATGACTCCAAAAAAATTCTAGTGGCTGGACGACCAAGCGCCCACCTCTGATTAATCTACGCGGCGCTGCTTGTAGCGGGTGATGTAACCTGCAATCCAGTTGCGCATTCGCTTGTTTACAAGTTTGCCATCTTCGCCAACAAGGTCTGTGAATTCTTCAACCAACTTCTTGTTCTCATCAAAGTCTGCACCAAACTTATCAGGATATTCTTCGCAAAGTGCAATTGCTCTAATTTTAATGAATGATGGCCTAATATTTCCCATTGTATCGCCTCAGTATTTTGCCTCATCAAGTAGAACTTGAATTCTATCGTCACCATCAACTCGGTCAACAACTATGTGAACACGGCGAGGGGGTTTCTGAATGCCACGAGACCAGATTTCTTGGTTTACGCCCTCATCTATCCAAATGTTTTCATCATCCTGAACCTTCATATGACGGCGTACGAACTTCTTGAGAACCTCAATTGCTCTCTTTGCTCTCTTTGTTCGAGGGCAAGCCCATGCTGCTCTAAGTGGAACGGTATAGTGGCGACTGCCGTGGAATAATTTTGCATCAGCCATAATTCATCACCTTTGCAACTTGCTCCTGCGCCAATGGTGGCGTTTACTGTGCGATGTGAAATTGCGTCCTGTCTTCTGCATAACCCAAACAGGAACCCTGCGGTTCGTTTTGGTAACTTTATTCAGGCGCTTCTTTTTTGGAGCCGGTTTATTTCGTGCCATGTTTTCACCTCAAATTCTTCGGATTGACGATTCTCGACGGTTTGAATTTAGTTGTGCAAGAACGGCTTTCAAAGTGTTATCATCAACAGGAGTCTGCAAACGACCTTCGTTGTGTAGATTAACAAGATGGCGCTTGACACCAAGAGCAATTTCAGGACGAGTTAATTCAACTCTACCTAATCTCTCTCTAGATTCTGGTGTTAGAATCGTTCGCATTGCTTCATTGAGTGCTGTTGTTTCTTGGTCTGCTGCTGCCTGTTGTTCTTCAGCCGCCAACTGTTGTTCTGCCTGACTCTCAATCTGATTCTGGACTTCAGACAAGCGAGCGGCGCGCATTCTTTCAAGTTCGCTGTCATCGATTGACATTGCCTTTGACACCTACCCCACCTACTTCCAATCAGTACTTTGACAATCCAGGAGCTGTTGCTTCCGCTGTTGGTCTTACTTCATGAGCAACCTCATTGATTAATTTGTGACCCGCTGGCGTCAAAACTCTTCCAAGAGTGATTGTACCTGCAGTATTTTTCTTTGTCTCTACAAGACCTGCTTGTTCTAACTGTTGTAAAACGGTACGAGTAATGTGACGTGAACCTGACTTTGCTCTACTAGGTGCGCTACCCCTATCACGGGCACCACCGAACATCTGCGAAAGATGATTGACTCCAATTGGTGAATGAATTGCGACCTTTCGAAGAACAGCTGCAGATCGGATTTCCCACCAATTATCTTGAGTTGGCGGCCTCTCTCGATGAACACCTGTTTTCACATGAAGTGCCCATTCTGGTCTAGAAATTGAATCGTGAGCCTCCATTCTTTCTGCCAATAATGGCAAAAGCAAATTTGTTGGAACATCGTGGAATGTCGTCATGTGCAAGACCTAAGCATCCCGCCGACCGACCGTCCGTATATAACGCAATCGTCCCCCCTACGGGGGGGACTGCTTCGCATGTCTCCTATTAGCAACCACTACATCAAGTTCAAACAGGGTGGGTAGGTCGGCACGTCAATGGAGAAAGCACTGGCTCGTAATCCAAACCTATTGCGCACACTCCTAGGTTTGTCAGCGACTCTAATTCTTGTTTTGGGTTACTCGGTATATTCAGCATCTCTAGACTCTGAATATTACATTCACGAATCTAGTTTAGAGCAAAATTCCCTTACTCTTACTCCTATTGAACAAGATAACAATTCACTATCATGGACTGCCACCTCTGAGGGTTCAATATCATGGGTAAATTTCACCTTAACAGGAGCACCTCAAGATTCCACTCTAACCATCACCAGCGGTGGTGAAATGTGGTGGAGTCACCCGATGCTTGGTAGCGACTACGCTGACAACTTCAATTGCATTCAAGGGAATATTGATTTTGAACTTGAAAACCACTGTGATCTGGCTTTTACTCATTCTATCACAGTAGATAGTAATGGTAGTGCCAATTTACGAGGGTTGCTTTCTGATCAACTACCATTATCAGGAATGGGCACAATCAGAGCAACCAATTTATCTACAGCAACAACCGAAGCAGAACAAATTATTGATACAGCAAATAACACCGTTTCCTGGCTAATTGAATTATCTTCAAGTTCTGCTATAGATAACACCACTGTATCCATGCAACAAACTGTGGTATCTCATCAATTGAACGATGTTTATCAATTTCATCTTAACCCATTTGTTGAATCCGTTTGGTCATTAACAGCCCTTCTGACTTGCTTCGTTATGGTTCTTGCATTACCACTCGGGATTTACTATGCAAGTATCAAGCGGGAGCAACGAATCAATTTGACTCGTGGCGATGACACCGAATCTGAATAACCCTCTATGTGGGAATCTATGATTCCCTCACTTAAGACCGACTACTTCAAATAAGCAAGAGAGGGGTTGCAAAAGAGGACATGTCATCCACCTCAGTCAGGTCGGCTCTTCTTGCTGTTGCCCTTTTACTGGCAATGAGTGCAACTAGCCTTGCCCCTTTGCTGTTGGTTCAAGAAACAGAAGCGGCTAGCGGAATAGATGTGCGCCCTACTAATTTTGACATCACCTATACGAATTCAGCTGACCAAAGTAAATACCGATTACTTTCTAGTGCTGACCCATCTAGTGGTGGTTTCAGTCGCCCAATCAGTCTATTCGTGATTGATGGTATGGTTAATGTAACTTCAAGGATTCAAATCACAGTACAAAATTTAGGGAACACAGCATCTGGATCATTCACTCTTCAATTAGTAGTGATTCACAACGAATACAGTGGTTTTGAAATTTTCAATTCCACACTTAATGTCAATTCAATAGGAGGCGGTGGCACAACTACGACATCAACAAATTGGGCACCAAGATATGGTGGTAACCATACAATGATTGCAACGACTTTAGTAGCAAATGATGACAATAAAGCAAATGATGCCCTGTCTAGGCCATTAGCAATCGGACAATTATACGACAATGCAGATATCCAAGGAAGTTGGAATTTTGCAACGGGTTGGCAAATAGACTCCGAAGTCAGTCTGTCAAATTCTGCATTCCATATCGGAAGTGGCGGAACTAGTAGCACACACGGACAAAATTGGGATAGGTCACTAACTAGCCCTGTACTAGACTTTTCAAATGCACATCCAAACCCAAATACATATGGGAAACTAGGATTTTTCTATACTGGCTCAGGTGGGTCAGGAGATGGTATTAGGATTGAATGGTATCAAGCCTCATCAGGAAATTGGGTAAATACTGTGAATAATGGATTCTCATTTGATGGCGTAGTAGATGGAGACCTTACAGATGGCACAAATTGGTTAATTCAGAATGAAATCAATATGCCAGGTGGAACTTCACAACCAGGCTTTAATATCCCGCCTTCAACATTGAGTTCTCAGTCACAATTTAGGTTTAGATTCATCTCAGATTCATCAGGTAATGCACAAGGTTACTGGCTAGAAGATATTGTGCTCATCTACGATGAAAAGGCGTGGCCGGAAGAGTTCGGTGTAGGGATGACACATGGCGCTGATGGGCATGCTAGAAGGGGGCATTGGGCAGAACACGCCATTTCTATAACAAATGATGGAAACATTACTGACTTTTATCAGCCAACTCTTTCAGGATTACCTAATGGGTGGGATTATCAATTTGTACATATGTCAGGATCTACAATTTTACCATCTATGACAATAGAAGTTGAGCCTGGTGAAACTTTCAATTTCCAAGCACAAATCAAACCAGGCCCCAGTGCACCAGTTGGTGGCCAAACGGCTACTGCAACTATCAGTTCAACTTTGCATCCATCAACCTCTGCTAGTGTAACATTAAACACACTTGTTGACCCTGAATATATCCCTAGTTGGGACCCAATTCTTCAGAGCAACTATTGCCTGCCAGGTAGTTCCTGTGAGTTTGCAATTAATCTATCTAATATTGGAGATGGTTCAGATACCTTTGCGGTTTACTCAACCCCAGTTGTACAATGGGAAAATTGGACATTTGATATTTCTTTTAATCAGCCGCCAACTGTCACAATTGCACCAGGAAATACCGCAGTTGTTCTTTTGCAAGCAGATATTCCTAATACAGCCTTACCAGGGCAGACTGCTTCAATTGATGTTACAGCAATAAGTCAAGCAGATAGTACGGTAACTGATACAATTCGAGTCAATTTAACAGCCTCAATGATTTCTAATTCCGAAGTTGGTGTAAATCCCGATGATATTCCTCTAGGTGGCTGGTGGGTTGAACCCACAGAATCTGTAATTATCCCCTTCACAGTGTGGAATAATGCAACAAGTCAGGATACCTTTAATTTCGAATTAGATACAACAAATATGAGGGGTTGGAATGCGACACTTCCAGCCACTACAGCATTAGTAGTTAGAGCTGGAGAAAGTGGCAGGATTCTCATCACATTGACTGCCCCTGAGAATGCCCAATCAGGCGATCCAGCCCCGCTTCTAACCCCAATTGTCACGAGTACATCATCAGGCACAACTTCCCTTTCAACAGCTTATGGTGGCGTCAGAGTAACCATGCTCCATGATATTATTCTGAGAGTTTTAGGCAACCCAACAAATGTCACACCTGGGCAACCGTCCTCAGCCACTTACGAGATTGAAAATAATGGTAATGGACCAGAACATGCATTGCTAATAGTTGAAGGAATCCCAAGCACTTGGGAATATCACATAGAAGTTGGTGCTACCGAATTAAGTGGACCAATTTCTCTATCGCCATCCTATGAGGGCAACCATATTGCCCAAGTACAAATTATTTTCACACCCCCTGGTGGAGAAGAAGCAAATCTTGAGATAGATATTGATGTGTCAGTTGTTCCTAGTGAAGGTACTGACCTAAATCCAAGTGATAATGACCATTCATTCTCAGTAAGAACAAATCGAGTTACAAGACCGGTTCTATCAATGAGTACTGATGTTCTTGATGTAAGAACGGATTCTATGCATTTAGTTACTCTTGGAGTGATGAATGATGGTAATGCTGTAGATGGGGCGATGCGCATTAGAATAGTTGCTGACACACTATTACCTGGAATTACTTCAACGCTTTCAAATGGAGGAACAAGTCTTCACTTGAACCAATGGATGGATTTAGGCCTACCACCACAACAAAATAAAGAATTACAATGGCTGATCACTGTTTCTTCAGATTTACCAGTTGGGACTAGAGTAATATTTTCTGTTGTATTTGAAGCCAGTGACGATATTCAAGGGAACTCACAAACCATCAATGAGACGTTGATTCTAACAATCACCTCACATAGAGAATTAAACTTTGAAAATACACTCTCGCAAATACCTGAATTAAATCCAGGTCAAAGGATGTTATTCAAAGTAAATGTCACAAGTTATTCTTCATTTACAGAAGAATTAGAACTTAGTATTTCAGAAGGCGAAACTTGGTCTGTAAAATGCAATAATTTAGAACAAGCAACATACTCATGGAACTTAGTTATCCCATCTACAAACGATCCTTCAGGAAGAAATATCGGGTGGGATTGTGAATTAACAGCTCCTGAGTTATCCGATTATGTTCCATTAGAACTCTCAGTCACTAGTGAGAATGAAACTTTGTGGTATACGGTTTCCGAAATAACAATTGCCACACCAGAACTTGAGGGTGGTGGCCTTATTTTTGGATTGATTGATTTTGAACAACAAATGCCACTGATGATTGGAGTGGGTGGTTTAATTTTCCTTTTATTTGTTAGTTTAATGATTATTGCAATAAATAAACGAAGGAAATCTATGGTAGATGATGATGACTATGAAGATGATGAAGACGATGGACATATGCCCTCAACTCAACAACATACTGTTCAACCAACTGTTGCTACCCCTCAACAAGCCGCACCTATTGTAATGCCTCAACAAAGTACCATTACTGATGATCAGTATAGGGCTGCGGGCTGGACTGAAGATAAAATTGCAGATTTACGCCGTCAAGAAGCAAATGAAATTGCCAAAGTTTCTGATGCCATTCAAGCAAGTCAGAACCAAGCCACCTATGCCGCACAAGTTCAATATCACCAAACTCAGCCAACCCCTCAACAGATTCAACCACAGGTAACACAACCGGAACCTCAACCACAAAATGAGCAAGAAAATCTATATTCAGCGTTTGGGAGTTTAGGGGTACCTGAACAACCTGCTAGTGAAGTTGAGGAAAATCACCTACCTGATACCGCATCTGCATTGGATACTTTCGCCCCCGTATCCTCAGATGATGAAATTAAAACGGCATCTTTAGAGACTACTGCCGTAACACCAACAGATTCACAGAACGAACAAAAATTACCGCAAGTAAATTGCTCCTACTGTGACAAGATATTAACTCATACAGACCAATGGTTTGAGTGCCCTGATTGTGGTATATACAGCCATACGCAATGCAGAGAAGGGCAACAAGTTTGTAGTCGATGTGGAAGTAAAAATTGATTATTCTATTTTATCTCCATCAATCGGTGAAGTATCAACCCCATCTATGTGGATAATCTCTCCGTTCGGATCAATTCCTGGCCCTGTCGGCCAAACATCTTCAAATTCAGTTTTTGAAAATAGTACAAAACCACGCTCACCTAGCAATCTCAAGGCCGCTTCAGTTCGCTCTGGTGCAGGAGCTATCTGTTCAGTGAACGTTTCATCCATGAGTGAAACTATTTCTTCAAAAGTGCGATGGCCATTACTCAACTCCCAGAGAAGGCTATTCATTTCATCAAGTGGGCGACGAAGCTCTTTGGGAGCACGCAATAATTTCGCTAAAATGCCTTCAAAGCGTCGGAAAGATTTGGAATGACATAATAGAATAAATCGCCCCGAAATCCCCGGTAAATCCGGATGTGGTCTACTATCCCCTCTCCGGCCCCACCAAACAGGAGCGCGTACTGGGAAAGAGCCCGCCAAACTAGATTCTCTTTCATCACCACTACTCTTCAATTCAGACATCTGACCACCTAGGTAATTTGCCAAGTCCAAATCACTAATGCTAACATAGAGCATATGCCAATTCCCGCAAGTAATCTGAGCCACTCAACTTTTTGTGTAAAATTTGAGATATACCACACACCAGCACCACAAAGGGCGCAGACTAGTAACAATATGTACCAACCCGGTGGCATATTTTCTTGTGGCAGGGCAGATGTTTATGATATTGGGCATTAAGTTTGAACAATCTATTTATCGTATTTTTTGATATATTGTATTGCTCCACTGGATATTTCGGTGACAATTATTTGGTTTAGAAATCACTGAAAAACAATTTTTTCGGCTGAAACCATCAAAGGGTAAACAAGATGCGTAGCATCTTTGAGGGTTTCAATTGGAGAGGGTCAAGCACTTCTTTCGCACATTGGATGAATTCCTTGCAAGTTATGCCAAAATATTTGGTGTATCTATTGTAAACCCTATTCCTCGTCATTTTCTATTCATTTCTGTTTACAGCGCAATTTACTTCACTGCAATTTCCGCCCCAACAATTTTCGCATTTGTGGCTCTTTGGGTTGGATACATTGGAGTTCTAGCAGTTGGTAGAGCTTGGGCTCAAAATGAGTCTTTAAGAGCACGGATTGCAAAAAAATTAGAGGATGCGAATCCTGATAATTTACCTGATTTGAGAATCACAGCAGGATTAGCAGCATTACAGATGTTTCTACTTGTTCCAATGTTACTACAAACTTCACACTCATTGTTTGACTTGTTTGACGTGCCAAAAGATCCTACTTGGAAAACATGGGGTTTATTTGGGCTTGACCTGCTATTCCGGTCGTTCCTTGATTGGTCAGAAGTATATGGTATCCATGTATCTGGAGTTAAACTAAATGCATCTGGTGGGAGACATCTTGTGATGTTTATTCTTTTATCAATTGATTATATGATTATTCAAACGATAATTCGTATTGTCGGCATTAATCAAACTATACGAGAAGGGGTTGCTGTTGCAGGAAAAGACCCTGAAATGGCTTTTAGGCTCGGTTATAGAGCAACCACAAAACTTGCTGAACTAGCATCTGATAGTAGTAATGATATTGCAAGCAGAACTCAAATGATTGAGGCTCTAGGTATGATTGGAGACGTCAAGGGGGCACCCCCCTTAGTTGAGATATTAGCCGAAGATGAACTCCACACCGCAGCAACTGCATCACTAGTAATGATAGGGCATTTTGATTCTTTAATCAAAGGAATCCGTCATGAAAACCCACTTGTCAGAAGAGGTTGTGTCACAGCCTTAGGTCGCTTAGAGGATTCGGTTGCCAATGAAATTCTAGCAGAAGCGATTCAAGATTCAGATTCAGGTGTAAGGAAGTTTGCCCATCAAGCAATCGGTAGAAGTTCGCACCCCTCAGATATACCGCTCCTAAAACAAGGGTTACTCGATGATAATCTAGAAGTTCGTTATTCGGCCCTCAAACAATTTTCCAACTTTTCCGGAGAGAAGGCTATGGAGGTAGTTCTAATTGCGGCGAAAGATGAGTCTGCTTCGATTCGAAGATTGGCAGTAGAAATTCTAGCCAGATATCCATTTCCTGCTGTTGTACCAATTCTTGCTAATGCGATGCAAGATGAAGATTCGGAAGTTGCAGCTGCGGCAAAGCGTTCAGTAGAACACTTAGAATCACTAGTTGAATCCGGAGCAGCATGATTAATCAATCCATACATGAATAAAAATTAGTATTATCTATGCTCAATAATATTGATATCAAGGGGAAAATCGGTTCATAATTGTTGATTATTTCCTGTACTATAACACCGAACACTTATCCGTGACACTTACGGGTCGCAGTCTGAGTGGAACGTATGGCTGAACATGGACATGATAATTGCCCCCACTGTGAACATCAATTGGATGGGCTAGAAGCAGTATGTCCTGCCTGTGATGGTGACCTATACGGGGTGCCTTCAAAAATCACTCAAGTGAAGGAAAAAGTAACAGAAATCGTCCAAAAGGTAGAGTCCGAAGTTAGAGACGCTGTATCTGTTGATGGGGATCTTGTTGGTTCGGTCCAAAAAGTAAGTCAACAAATTGGCGACCATGTTGTACCAGTTTTTACAAATGTAAAACAAGCAGGAACAGATGCTGTGGAAAAAGTCAAGGACAAAATTAGCGGTGACTCATCACAGCAATCTATTCAACAAGATTTTGATGATGAAGAAGAAGATTTAGAATCACTAATAACTCAAGGTGAATTACTAGTATCTGAAGGACGAGAACAGCAAGCACTGAAGATATTCAACAGAGTAATTGCCTCCGACCCAGGTAATGCAATGGCATGGTTCAACAGAGGTGTCATACATGAAATGGGTGGACAAGTTGAAGAAGCCACAAAAGCATTCAAAGTTTGTTTAGATATGCAATCAGACCATGGCCCCGCAGCGGCTAATCTAGCAGTACTACTTGACAGAACAGGAAATAATTCAGAGGCCGCAATCTTTGCCCATAAAGCCTTGAAATCATTCCCATCTCATCCGGATTTGGCACGTATCTCAAGTCAAGGACCACCAGAAGAACCAACAGTTACTGAAACTGAGGTTGTTGCAACTCCTACTGCAGAGGAAACTACCACTCCGGTAGTTGAACCCGAGCCTTCACCCCCGGCTATTGAAGAGCCTGTTGCAGCACCCACGATTGATTTGGATGCAATTGTTGAAAAAGCAGCAAATTTGATCAAACAAAATGAGCCCGAACAAGGATTAGAACTCCTTAGAGATTTACTTCACAACGAAGCCGCAGAACACCCTAGGGCATGGAGAGTAGCAGCTGCCTCAATGGCTCGATTATCACTTATTGATAATGCAATTGAGGCTTTTACTTACGCACTAGACTTGGATAATACAGATGCGGCATCATGGTATAATCTTGGGGCATTGCACCGCAGAAACGACCACGAAGAAACTGCAATCACGTGTTTTGATGCGGCTTTAGGGTTACGTCCTGATTACACAAAAGCATCAGCAGCACTGGCTGAAATACACACTGCTAATGGTTCACTCTCCTTAGCGATTGAATCTTGGAGATCCCTACTTTCACATGAACCAGACCACGCAGGTGGTCCAACTTTTGCGGGTATCTTAATCGCTATTGCTGAAGGAGAAGGTGAAGTATTGGAGATGGCAACAGAAATCCCCACTACGATACCAGAAGGACCTGAATTGGCTTCTGAAGCATTGAAGTATATACCTGATAATGGTGCTACCGAAAATGTCAAACTCCGTGCTAGAGCCATGACTTTATCTGGTTCATATCCTGAAGCAGTGAAAGCCTGGAGATCTTTAATTGAAACTGACCGTGATAATCCTGAATTGTGGATCGGCATGCGAAAAACTTTCATTGCCGCTGGAGACCAAGCAACTGCAGAAAAATGTAGAACGAAAATCGCTTCACTAACTGGGGAAACCACCCCTGCAATAGAGGTTAGTGAACCACCGGCCGAGGTACATTATGAACCCGAACAGGTACAAGAACCCGAACCTGTGCCAGAACCCGAAGTTGAAGCACCAATTGAAGAAACACAACAGGTGGAAGAAGAGTCTGAACCCGAAGATGTTGCTTCTGACGACCCCTGGGCAGATGACCCTTGGGCGGATGTGGATTCACAAATCGATTCCGATGAGACATCAGATTCTATTACAGAGGAAGAAGAACAAACTGCAGAACAGGTAATTGCTGCGGAAGAAATTCTAGATACAACACCTGAACCTGAACCGGTTGAACAAGAAGAACCATCACCTGAAGTTGACCTAGCAAAGGCTGCTTTGGATGTCGCATCAAATACGCCCGCCCCTGAAATAATAGGTTCAGGAAAAATTGACAGCAGTTCAATTTCAAATCAAGATGTACAGTGGTATAACAAAGGACTCACACTTCTTACTGATGAAAAATACACCGAAGCTCTGGCTTGCTTTGACCGGGCACTACCAACATTTGTCAATGATGATGAAATGATTGTAAGAATATTAAATGCCAGAGGTAATGCATTTTACTATCTAAAGAAATTTAGCGACTGCATAGACGCCTATCACGAAGCAATGAGAATCAATCCTACTGGAGTTACCGGTGCAACACTATACAATATGGGAACAGCATATGCGGAAGTTGAACGCTATGCTGATGCAATAAAATGCTTTGAACAAGGAATGTCTGAGAAGAGAGTCAGCCCACTTGAGGGTGACCACGCTAAGATGGCAAAGGAGCAAATTCGTCGGTGCAAGTTACTTCTAAAGGAACAAGAAAAGAAATTTAAACGCCTATCAAGGATGAAGAGTTAGAGAATTAAAAATAATTATTCTAATGGTTATTATTCAACCATCCTATTTTCATGGCAGACTTACCGTGACGGCTACTGACTTTGAGGTGGGTGTGTTGCTGCCTTCTGCTACACTATCCAACGGTACGAGCACATTTGCTTCTGGGAAGTATGTACAGATATCGCCTTTTGGAATTTGATAAGGCACCACCTTCCATGAGGGCGCAGAAATAGAGCGATCTTGAAAATGGCTTGTCAAATCCACTTCATCACCCGATTTGATTCCAAGTTCGGACATATCTGAAGGGTTCATCAAAACTACTCTACGTGCCCCATAAATACCCCTATAACGGTCATCCATGCCATATATGGTGGTATTATACTGGTCGTGACTACGTACTGTCATCATAGTGAATTGACCATCCTGAGAAACAGCATCCGGTAGCCCATGGACTGTGAAATTAGCCTTACCTGATTTGGTGTCCCAAAACGGGCCATCTCGCGGACCATTTGGTAGATAAAATCCACCATCATCACGCACGCGGGAATTGTAATCCTGGAAACCGGGAATTACCTTCTCAATGACATCTCGAATCAAATCATAGTCTTGCAACATATTGGACCAATCAAACGGTTCACTTCCAAAGCAGGCAGCACCAATACCTGTTACAATAGCAGGCTCAGATAGTAAATGTGTACTAGCTGGTTCAAGAGAACCCCTACTCTTGTGAACCACACCCATACTATTCTCAACTGTAACAAATTGTTCTCCTGACAATTGTTGGTCAATCTCTGTTCTCCCCAAGCACGGTAGGATAAGAGCCTCTCTTCCAGTCACCAAATGAGAACGGTTTAATTTGGTAGAAATCTGAACTGTTAGGTCAACATTATGTATCCCACTAGCAACCTGTTCGGTATCAGACATAGCGGAGACTATGTTGCCCCCCATGCCCATGAAAAGGCGGACTTTTTTGTCAAGCATCGCTCTGACAGCTTCAACAGTGTCATATCCGCCTTTGCTAGGGATAGTGATGCCTGTTGCTTTTTCAAGTCGGTCAACAAATTCTGATTTAGGATTATGTTGGATACCAACAGTTCTGTCACCTTGGACATTTGAATGGCCTCTAACTGGACAGGCTCCAGCCCCTGGACGACCAAAGTGGCCACCCATTAGAAGGAGGTTTACAATCTCCTGAATTACTGAAACGGAGTTCTTGTGTTGAGTCAGTCCCATAGCCCAACAGATGATTAGATTCTTTGAGTTAGAAACTGCCTTGCCCAACTTAATTACTCGTTCTTTACTAATCCCTGAACCTGTTACGATATCTTCCCAGTCAGTTCTTTCAATATCCTGTTTTAATTCTTCGAATCCTTCTGTGTGTGTGTCTATAAAATCCCAATTTAGATTACCTTCTTCGAGAACGACTTTCATCACACCTTTCAACAATGCTGCATCACCATTGATTTTAACGGGAAAATGATCATCTGCAATCTTAGTCCCAGAACCAAACATTCGCAGCACCTCTTGCGGATGTTTGAAACGACGCATCCCCGTTTCTTCAAGCGGATTAATACTGACTACTGAACCACCATTCCTTTTACAATTAGCAAGTGCAGTTAGCATACGAGGATGATTAGTACCTGGGTTTTGCCCGATGACTAGAATCAAGTCTGCTTTTTCAAAGCAAGATAATCGCACTGTACCTTTACCAATACCAATTACCTCAGTAAGTGCATAACCACTTGATTCGTGACACATATTGGAGCAGTCTGGCAGGTTATTGGTCCCGATTTGCCGTGCAAGTGTACCCCACAGAAAGGCAGCCTCATTAGAAGTTCTACCACTCGTATATAGAACCGCTTCGTCTGCTGTATCTAGACTTCCAACTGAATCGGAAATTAATCTAAATGCATCACCCCAAGTAATCGGCTCATAGTGATTAGAACCATCTCTAAGAAACATCGGCTCAGTTAGCCTACCTTGTTTATCAAGCCACATATCAGATTGTTCTGAAAGAGATTGAACTGAATGTTCTGCGAAGAATGCAGCGGTGACTCTTTTTTTCGTTGCCTCGGTGGCAAACGCTTTTGCACCATTCTCGCAGAATTCAAATCCGCTACGGTGATCATCAGGATCTGGCCAAGCGCACCCCGGACAATCATAACCATCGAACTTGTTGACCGTTCGCATCGCACCCCACGTGCGACGCATTCCAGCTTCTCCCAATCCTATTCCAAATGATTTAGAGACCCCTGCAAATCCTGCTGCTACTTGCTTTGGTTTCCCTATCTTTAGCCGTTCCTCTTGGTTAGGGGTGGTTGCTCTGGTATCTCGTTTCGTCATCTTACTCAACTACCTGATAACCCACTTATTCAAATCGTTCGCCGTAGATACCCCTCTAACAACTTCACTATTCAATAAGTCTCCAAGCCCCAGTATGGACATTAAATCGGTTACTGCGGAGAAAACCAATCAAGGTGAGGCCGGCTTCTCTAGCAGCATCAACTGCCATAGTTGAGGGGGCACCAAGACCAGCAATTACTGGGATTCCAGCTAATGCTGCCTTTTGTATCAATTCATAACCGATTCTACCTGACAACATTAGAATTTGTTTTTCTGCTGGTAAACCATTTGCAATCAACCTTGAACCAATTAATTTGTCCAAAGCATTGTGCCTACCAACATCTTCTCGAACAGAAACTAATTTTCCTTCAAAGTCAAAAAGTGCACAAGCATGTAGCCCACCTGTGGTTTTGAAATGGTCTTGAGAATCAGTGAGTCTTTGTGGTAGTTGTGTTAACACTTCTGGGGACACCCATTGTTCATCTGAGATTGTTAAACGGCTGGGAATAATTAACCCATCAAGTGTTTCTCGACCACATAATCCGCAACTAGATGTGATTGGAAATTTACGTTCATTAAAATCAGATAAATCAAACTTCTTTGAATCCATTGTGACGACAACTCGGTCAGGCGAAGATGCAATTCCTAGAATTGATGATTTAGATTGAATTATTGCCTCGCCCAGTAGCCACCCAGTTACTAATTCTGCATCTTCACCAGGTGTCCGTAACAATATTCCTAATTTTTTCTGCTCACCGTCAATATCTATTAATATTTCAATAGCAGCCTCGCTAACAAGTGAATCCTTACCTGTGGATATTTCACCACCAGACCACACTTGGACAGGGGTTGTCTTGGTCGCCTCTTCTGACACAATATGCTGTATCTATCCTACAACTTAATGCTTCGTTAGGTTTTTCCATCATATCAATTGGTTAAAATCAGTTGAATGTTCGCCCATCATCATGGATGAGGAACCCGCACCCCTTCACACTCGTCTGACGGACATCGGTTTGGAAGAGAAAGAGGCGCACGTAGTAATCCTATTATCCACATCTCCACCCCTAAAAGCTAGTGAAGTTGGGAAGGAAATTGGGATCAGTAGAATGGACTCCTATAACACTCTAAAAAGATTACAAGAACGTGGTTTAGTCATGGCTACATTGGATAAACCAATGCGGTTTACTGGCTTATCAATAACAGAAATTTTTCAACAGTTAATCAATCACGAAGAACAAGAATTACGGCGCATCAAAGCCCATTATGACGAATTCAATGAAGGTAAAAATGTAATTACATCTCATGTTTCACCTTTGAAGGAACCGAGTTTTTCAGTTGTAAAAGAACGTAGTTATATTCAAGCAGCAATTGAAAGAATAATTGATGATGCTGAATCAACCGTTTGGTTAATCCTGGGGAAATATGGGATTCTACATCTTGTTAAAACGGGTGCTTTGAAGGCTACAAATGATGCCGTTGAAAGAGGGGTTAGTGTGAAAGTTCTGGCTTGTCTGGATAAAACAACTCTGAAATTCTATGAACAATTAGATTCGGCTGTAGAAATAAGGCATAGTGAATCAGTATCAATGCACGGTTGTATCGTGGATGGTGATGTTGCTGTTCAAAATGTCTCAATGGAAACCAACCCAGTTGGTCGCGGCAAAGAAGATGCTGCACTCATCATTGAAGCACCTGAATTCCTATCTGCACAGACTGACTTGATTACTGCTACTTGGAAAAACGCAACGCCCTTGTCAACCGCTAGAACTTTTGTAGAATTAGGCGAAAATATTGAACCTTTACAAATAAATCTTGGAGCTGGTTCATTCTATAGAAGGTTCAAAGAAATTGTTGCCCGTGACCTTCAGGACCAACACCCGAATAATGAAAATTGGACCAATGCGATTCTTCGCCAAGGAGATGAATACCTCACCCCACAACCAAATCTACCCGAATTGGAACTACTAGGAATAGATGTTTCAGATTTGATGCGAACAGTTGGACGCAGAATCGGTGAGGAAATCGTGACCAATACCAAAGATACCACTCAAACCGACGAAGAATTTTGGAATCACCTAATAAAAGAATGGGATGAAATGGGAATGGGTGAAATGGAAATAATTGGTAATCCCCCTCAATCAATAAAAATTCATGATGCTGGTTCTTGTGGCCAGGCACCCCAATTCGGAGGGCCTTTCTGCCATTTAGATGAAGGGATTCTTGAAGGGATTGTGGAGACCATGTTTGGCGTCAAGACTGCTGCTGTTGAAAGACAATGTACTGGCGAAGATAACAAACATTGCTGTATTGACATTATTTTTGACCAAATTGATGCATGAATTAATCAACCATTAGCGGTAGGAACTAACATGGATTGTCCGGTAGATAGTGGGGTCCTTTCTGAGACAAGCGATGGAGAGGGGTTTGAAATTGTTCCTCTTGATGTGTTGTTGACAGATATTGCAGCTAACAAATTACGAGAGATATTCAATACAGAACCAGGGGATGTTGTCCTCACTCTTGCGGTTCATCGTGGTGGGTGTTCTGGATACCTATACGATATGCAGATTGGTGATAAGCCAGAGCAATTGGGACATCAATTTGGTGATGTAAATGGAATCCCAATTGCAATTTCTGATTTTGACAGTAGTTTACTTTCAGGTATTGTAATTGATTTCCAAGATTCTCTAATGGGTGGCGGATTCAAGATTGAGAATCCAAATGCTTCGAAGGCATGTAGTTGCGGCAGTAGTTTCAATTGAAACAGAATTCAATCACTCTTCTACAGTGTTTTCATTAACAGTTAATTCTTTTACAGCCTGTAGTTTTCTTTCTGGTTTTTTAGGCGGTAAAGTCACCACACCCTCCTCAACTAGAGAGGGTAGCGCCATTAAATCCTCAAATCTGATTGATGCTTCTAATGACTGCTCTGGGAAACGATGGTCGTTTACGAAGAATTCCTCTAGCATGCAAATTTTACGAAGGTTTAGGCTTCCATCTTTATTTCTAGTGAATGAATAAAGTTCTGGGTTTTCGTCATCAATCAAGCGTTTATGGAAAGAATTGCGAATAATTTTTCCTCGTCTTCCTGCTGCCCATTCAATCAAAGCACCGACTATTGTGGCAGTGTAAAGAACAACCATTATTGAAATTGCGAAAATAATAGGATCATGCAAACCATCACCAGGGTGGTTGATTGTTAGGAAAACTTGCCTAACTATTAGGACAAGTAGCCCGGCACCAATAACTGGAGTTAACAAATCTTGTAGAATTGCTTCAAGCGGAATTATTCTTCTTTGGGCATTATCAGCAAATGCTAACTCACCATCGATCGCAACTGCTGTAATAATAGCAAGAGAAGCTAACAACAAATAGACAATACCTGCTATCGCTAAAGCAAAAATATCTGGTAGAAAATCCAGATAGTGTACTACTAAATAAGCAAACAAACCTAGGAATACAGTTGTTGGCATACGATGTAAAGCCTGTATCCACACATCACCTTTACGAGCATCCCTGGATAACTTAGGAACGCCAATTAATTGCCAGTTAGTGTATTTCTTAATCACTTTTACAATCCAAGCAAGAACTCCTTTGTCAATCATTACCCATTCAGTGAAACGAAGTAATGGAATAAGAGGTAATATCAAGAAAACTGCAAAGATTGACAGAATAGGCCATAAAATCATTGATGGTAAAATCAGAAAATGCATTGTGTTCAAAGGATAGAGAATGTCACTTTCCACCCTCCCTTGTTCTTTCTCGTCTAATTTGAAGCTTCGAGCGGTTTTATCCAACGATGCTCGGAAAATTTGTAATGGGTAACCGTGAGTTAGGATTCCGTTTACGATTTTTCTGTATTTTTTGTGTTTATCTGACTTCAATACAAGTCTCCTCCACAATCTCTGTGTAGGGATAACTAGTAAGATGGGAGATACTAGTAAAATTACTACCACTGCAAGGGTGCTAGGGTCATCCGCAGACCAATTCACAAAGAAGGCCCCCTTGCTTGACTTCATGAAGCGGTCGGTCAATGTTCAGCAAAACTAACCAATTATTAGGGTTCTATACTTTAACCAAACCAATCACTTATTGGTGAGCTGATTGGTATAATTCATTGACAGTATCCCAATTTACAACATTCCACCATGCAGCAAGATAATCTCCTCGTCCAGGTCCGAACTTCTTGTAATAAGCGTGCTCCCAAACATCAACTGCTAGAATTGGAGAACCACTTCCATCCATCAGTGGATTGTCTTGGTTTGGTGTAGATGAAATTGCTAAAGATCCATCAGCAGAAACTGACAGCCATGCCCAACCACTACCGAAACGTGTTACCGCTGCTTTCGTGAATTCTGCCTTCATCTCTTCAAATGAACCGAATGCAGAATTGATTGCATCTGCTACATCGCCTGTTGGGTCACCGCCGCCATTTGGTGACATTAGATTCCAGAATAAAGCATGATTCCAGAATCCACCACCATTGTTTCTAACCGCTGGATTATCTGTGTGATTTGCTAACAAATCTTCAATAGATTTCCCTTCCATTTCAGTACCTGCAACAGCAGCGTTTAGATTGTTAGTGTAACCATTGTGATGTTTACTGTGGTGTATTTCCATAGTTAGCGCATCTAAGTGCGGTTCTAGTGCATCATAATCATATCCAAGGTCAGGTAATTCAAAGGTCATAGTTCATCCCTAAACTACGAATCAAAGGACCCCCAATATCAATTCTTGCTTTCATTATGTAAACAGTTCTTTAGCAATCTTGATGTCATTCCGAGTACCGCCAATTAATCATGGGGAGAATTGCGGTAACAGATGGCATGGATGATGACGCTGTCAATCACCTACGTGAAATAGGTCACGAAGTTGTATTGCAACACTATACACATGATGAATTAGAATCAGGTGTATTATCAGAATTTGATGCTGTAGTAATTCGTAGTGCAACAAAATTAACTGAGGAAGTTATCAAAAATTCCAGTGGCCGAAATGGCAAATTGAAACTTATCGGCCGAGCAGGTGTAGGAATTGATAACATTGACCTATCATTTGCAACTTATAGTAAAGTCGCGGTTTGTAACACACCAGGCGCTTCAACTCATGCTGTCGTTGAATTGACAATCGGCCATCTTCTAGCGTGTGCTAGACATATTACAACCGGAGACCGCACATTGAGAGAAGGAGAATGGGCAAAAAAGCAACTCAGAGGAACTGAATTATCGGGGAAACGATTGGGGTTGATTGGTTTTGGTAGAATTGCACAAGGTGTAGGCCGAGCTGCCCGATCCCTAGGTATGACACTGCATACTTACGACCCGTACCTACCGGCTGAAGTTGCAGCAGATGAACACTGTCAATTGCATGATGAAATTGATGAAGTTTTTCGATTATGTACTCATATCTCAATTCACTGTAACCTCACCGATGAAACCCACCACTTGGTTAACGCTGAAAGAATGAAAATGATGCCTGGAGTTGGAATCGACAACGTTCCTTGCGGAAATCATATTGTAAATTGTGCCCGTGGCGGAATTGTAGATGAAGTGGCTTTATTGGAGGCTTTAGAATCAGGAACTATTGCCTCGGCAGCACTTGATGTGTTTGAGAAAGAACCTGCTTTAGACAACCCTATTGTTCAACACAGAAATTTCCATGGCACACCACATATTGGAGCAGCCACCATTGAGGCCCAATCAAGAATTGGCGAGGAGATGGCTACTTTGCTCATTGATTTCTTTAATGGAAGGAAACCAAAATCAATGCTAAACCCTGAGATTTTTTGAAGCAATCATTCAAGTTTATGCATGGTAATTAGATGACTGGAAAATTCTTCTAATTCAGGTGGTATTTCAATACCGGAAATTGGTTTACCCCTACCTAGTCCTGCCTCGTTCTTTGCAGCCCAAACATCTGAATTAAATTCTGTAATTATTGAAGAATATCCGCGTAATTTGTCTCCCAATTCACCTTCCCCCAATTCACTAATAGGCAACTCGGGGAATTCACGAATATCAACAGCTGATACCCCATATAATGTGGACGAAAGATGGTGGCAAAGGAATGGGCAAATAGGGCTAAACATTGTCAGTAAATCTCGTACAATTCGATGTACAGTCCATGCTGCTCCGAGGTCATCATTGTATAGTCTTGTTTTTGCCATTTCAAGCCAATGGCTTGGGAATACGCCAGTACCAAAATTTTTCATCGCTTGGGCAGCAGTATAGATGTCTATATTTTTCCACGCACTACAAACAGTTAGATTCACTTGAGCGAATTCCGATAATATCCAACGCTCTGAAATACTTAAATCAGAAGGAGCAGAATCTAAATCATTTGGGATTTCAAACTGACTAGCAAACCGAGCCACATTGAATAATTTTGTGAGAACCCCGTAATATTTTGCCTCTATTTCTTCGGGGTTGATTTGGAAGTCATCCCCGACCTGTGCATCACAAGCCTTCCATAATCGGAAACATTCTGATCCTATTTTGTTGGCTTTGAGATTAACCGTTTTATTTGGTCCTTTTACCTTCCATGAACCAGTCCTACCACCAGCCCCACATTCTAAAACGGAATCAGCGTCAATCCCATTCCCTAATGACTTAGACATTTTTCTACCCCAAGGATCCATTCCGAGACCGTCAATCCAAACATTCTTGAATCC
>CBFHYB010000014.1:0-22849 GCA_965659915.1 Candidatus Thalassarchaeaceae archaeon | reverse complement strand
TGCTCCCCACACTCCCTATGGGAGTGGGGTTCAATTGATATGTTGGGCGCAAGTCGCGAGGCCGATAGCCTATGACTAGTTGGCCCGAACTTGAAGCAATGCCGAACAAACTTGTGAACTACGGTGTGACCGATAATGGAATCGCGATAATTGAACTATGTTCTGACTCTGATGGTAACCCACTAACTGAAGGTAAGACATCAGTGAACACATACACCCGTGCAATGTGGGAGGATATAGACAAAGCAATTCTGAGTGCTCGCTTTGATGATGATGTGACTGTGATTTTGATGATAGGACATGGTGAAAAATTCTTCTCTGCCGGTGCTAGTATCAATTACCTCAACACCTTGACACCTCGTTACAAATACTTCTTCTGCTTGCATGCAAACGAAACTTTATCTCGTCTTGAGCAAACTCCGAAACTAGTCATTGCTGCTATGAATGGCCACACTATTGGTGGTGGCCTTGAAATTGCAATGGCAGCGGACATCCGTATCGGCCTGAAAGACAACGGAAGTGTTGGGCTACCAGAAGTCAGCCTGGGTGTACTAGCTGGAACTGGCGGGACTGCACGCTTGTCACGCCTCATAGGTAAGGCAAAAGCAATGGAAATCATGGTGACTGGACGTAAGTTCTCATTTGAAGAGGCTCAGGAAATGGATCTCATTCACGATGTATATGATAGTTCCAGCAGCGAGGAGTTCCGCTCCGATGTGATGGATTACGCTAGCCAATTCACACTACCATTTGCAGCAACCAAAGCGATTGGTAATATCAAGCGCAGTGTGCAGAGTGGAATAGAGATCCCACTTGAGTACCACTTAGCATTGGAGCGAGAACTACAGTCAGACTTATTCCAGAGCAATGATGCAAAGACAGGGATTGCAGCCTACGTAGAGAAGAAGACTCCTCGATTCGAGGGCGCTTAATCCGATTACCATTGATGGAGGAATTAAAATGGGTGAAACTGAAGTATTAGAGAAATACAAGCCCAACTTTGAGGAGTGGATTAATCAATTCAACGAATGGCAAACCCGAATTGGTTTTGATACAGCTTGGCTTGGCGACTATCGTTTTGAAATTAAATTTGATTGGGATAGCGCAGGGGATACTATTGAATTCGGTGATTTCGAAGGTATGCCAAAATGGGACCGAAGAATGCAAATCCCACAACAGAGCGTTCGTGACGCTATCATCAGCATGATTAGTGTCCAAGGTGACACCGAGTTTGGTAGTGTTGAACAACAATGGCATCTACTTGATAGTGCACCAACAGAGTACGACCGGAAATCGGCCATGCGTATCATGTGCGAGGAACAACGACACGGTTGGCAAATGGCCTACGTACTTTGCAACTATTTCGGAGACCAGGGGATTCGTGAAGCGCAAAAATTGCTAGAGCGAAACTCCGCAGCAAATCCAATCCGCGGTGAATCTGACCGACCTCGCCTACTAGGTTCTTTCAATGAACCAATTGACAATTGGCTTGATTTCTTTTGCTTCACTCACTTCATTGACCGAGATGGTAAATTCCAACTGAAAATGTTGAGCACCTCTTCATTCAAACCTCTTGCAGCAAGCATGGGTCCAATGTTAAAAGAAGAATCATTCCATCTTGGCACCGGTGCAAATGGCTTGCGCAGAATCGTCAAGCAGGGAGTAATTCCTGTAGCACTGTTACAGAAATACATGAACAAATGGGTTTCAACCGGATTAGACTTGTTCGGGGTTGATGAATCAACTTCCGCACAATGGGCTTATGTTTACGGAATCAAAGGCAGATATGATGAGCGAGAGAGTAGTATTCCAGCCGACCGTGAACACCTAAATGAAGAGAGTAGAATGCACTACTTCGATGAACTTTCAAAAGAGATGGAAAGAATCAACAAAGGTCGCCACGAAGGTCAACCTGAATTATTCATCCCCTCCGACAACTTCAACCGCGGTGTTGGCAAGTTCGTTGACATCAGAACCACGGTTCATGGAGAACCATTTGAGGGAGACGATAAGGCATGGGACCAGTACCTGCACGATAATCTCCCAAATGAAGAAGATGTGGCTGAACTCAATGAATACTTCAAGCAAGAGTGGATTCAATACCGTGAATGGAAGGACTGAGGTGATGATTCTATGCAGGCATTCGCCCTGCTAAATGTGAATAGAGAACGTTTGAAACCGTTCTTTGCACGTGTGCCTGAATTATTTACCGCACACCATCATCATTTAACTCAAAATGATGCAGGATATGAGGAATTATTGTATCGCGTGTACAGACCTTACACGGGGCATATGTTGGATATGGTTGACGAGTGGATGGGGAATGAACAACGCTCCTGGAAAGTAGATGTAGAACGAGAGATTATGCTTATGCTGTACGCAATTCGCTACCCTGATACACTACTTCTTGAGAGCCTATCTGATGAGGCTGGTGCTGATATGACTAGAATTTCAGGATACCTACACTTCTTGCACCACACCTACACTATTTGGGATGAAGATACACGCAAAGGCCTAGAAAAATTAGGGTTTGAAATCCCAACTACTGACAAAGTTGACTCATTCATTTATGGCGCTTATATTTCTAGTATTGAACTAGTAAAGGAATTGGCCCCATTTACCTGTTTCTTAGAACATGATGTGCCGCGGCAGAGATTGTTTCAGGCGGCTTTAGCCGCCTACGGACGTGAAGCCTGATTGCAAATTATCAGCAATTGTAATGGCGTCGGGGTGACTCGGCTTTTACATGGAGATTCGCTCTGTTGCCGTAATCGGTGCCGGAACAATGGGTGCTGGTATCGCTCAAGTGTGCGCACAGGCCGGTTGGCAAACCCGCCTTTTCGATGCCTTTCCAGAGGGATTAGAGCGTGGTATGAATGCCATTAACGAATTCTGGAATAAGGGAATTGCTCGCGGCAAAACAACATCTGAACAAAAGGCTGAATGGCAAGCAAACTTGACTGCTATTGACAACATGGCAGAAGCAGTCTCTGATGTTGACCTAGTGATTGAGGCGGTACCAGAAATCATGGAGTTAAAACAACAGATCTTTGCTGATTTAGGTCGTTTTTCCCCTGCTCATGCGATATTAGGAACTAATACATCTGGTCTATCAATTGGTGATATTGCCAAAGCCTCTGGTCGCCCCGAACAAGTAATTGGTATGCATTTCTTCAATCCAGTTCCAATCATGAAATTACTTGAACTTGTTCAGCATGATTCAATTTCAGATGAAACCATAGCAACAGCCCGCACAGTTGGTGAAGCAATTGGTAAAACCACCATTCTAGTCAACGATGTTCCTGGGTTCGCCACCAGCAGACTTGGGGTTGTTATCGGAAATGAGGCGATTCGGATGCTAGCCGATGGAGTCGCCTCGGCCTCGGACATTGATACAGCAATGAGATTAGGATACAAACATCCAATGGGCCCACTGGAATTGACTGACCTTGTCGGATTGGATGTCCGATGTGATATTCTCAACAATTTAGCAGAAGCGTTTGATGATGAATCGTATCTGCCACACCCATTACTCGTGAAACTTGTAGAAGCAGGTGATCTAGGAAAGAAGACCGGCCGGGGATTCTACGACTGGACAAGTGGCGAGAAGGTTGAACGAAATGACGCATGAAAAAATGCTCTATCTTTGGATAGGTCGTTGCTACGCGGCTCGTGACCTTTATTGAAAATCTGGGTTGCGCTTTTCAAGAAATGCATCAACACCTTCTGAGAATTGTTCTGTTTGGCTTGCTCCAACGATACGTTCCTGTTCATTATGGAGTTGAGTTTCAAAATCATTGTAGGATTGGCTGTCTAGCAATTGCTTTGTTCCTGCTCGGCTGGATTTAGCCCATTTACCCCACGAAATTGCTACTTTGAGAGAACGTAAGATCAAATCATCTAGTTCCGTAATTTCATCAATTACTCCGAGTTTCAATGCTTCTTGACCAGACCATGTTTCATTATTGAAAAAGAATTTCTTTGCTCTCTGCAGGCCAACAAGCCGAGGGAGCAACCACGTAGTGCCGCCATCAGGGCTCAATCCTAGTGAGAAAAAGGCAGCAGCAATTTTGGTTTGTGGAATTGCAATCCGGTAATCAGCTGCTAATGCAAGACCCAATCCGCCACCTGCGGCGGCGCCATTCATCGCCGCAACATAGACGGTGTCTGATTGTCTGATTCTAACCAGTAAAGGATGTAAAATATCTGTTAAACCTTGTACTAAGTCAGATATTGTACCATCATCATAGCATTCTCTAAATTCATTGATATCAGCACCTGCACAGAAAAACTTGCCAGTACCAGTTAGTACAAATGCACAAATTTCATCATCATCAATTAGTGAATTGATAGTTTGTGAAATTGTTGTCATAGCCTCAATACTAAACGCATTTTGAGCAGATTCTGCAGTCAGAGTAACTAATGCAACCCCGCCGTCCAACCGTTCAACACTTAGTGCCATGAATGGCCGTTGAGGTTACCCCTCTTGAAATGCATGAAACCATAAGAGATTGCATAGTGCCGCATCACATGATGAGCAGAGAGGAACTCTACATCAATGGAGAATGGGTTGCGGCAAGCGGTGAGGGTGAAATTGAAGTTGTTAATCCAGCAACTGAACAAGTCATTGGTTCAGTACCGGTGGGTTCGCAAGCAGATGTGGATGCAGCAGTAAATGCAGCGTCTGCTGTATTCCCTTCTTGGTCACAAAGTTCCATTGAAGATAGGATTGGCTATCTTAACGCGCTTTCAGCAGCCTTCAAAGACCGAGGTGAAGAACTCTCCCAACTTATCACAGCAGAAGTTGGCACACCAATCGGCTACAGCAGAATGGCAATGGTTGGGACTCCTCGTGTGGTTGCCCGCTCGTACGCCAAGATGTTAGAGAACTTTGAGTGGGAAGAAGAGGTGCGTAACTCTCTAATCGTCAAGGAACCAGTTGGAGTTTGTGCATTTATTACCCCGTGGAACTTCCCCCTCCACCAGATTATTGGTAAGGTTGCTCCAGCAATTGCTGCAGGTTGTACAATGGTGCTAAAACCATCTAAAGAGGCTCCTCTAAATGCCTTCATTTTGGCTGAAATCATTGACGAGATTGGCTTGCCTGCTGGTGTATTCAATCTCGTTAGCGGCCACGGATCTGATGTCGGTGAATATCTTTCAAGCCATCCAGATGTCGATATGGTATCATTCACTGGATCAACATCTGCAGGAGTCAGAGTGAGTCAGGCAGCTGCACCATCTGTAAAACGAGTCACACTCGAACTTGGTGGTAAAAGCGCAAATGTCATTTTGGATGATGCTAACATCGTTAGAGCCGCAAAATCATCAGTTGGTGCCTGTTTTGCCAACTCTGGTCAAACCTGCTCTGCTCTAACCCGACTCATCATTCCTGAAAATAAAAAGGAGGAAATTATTGAAATCATTACTGGCCGAGTTGCTGGCTTTACTGCAGGAGACCCACTTGATGAAAGTACACGTTGTGGTCCAATGGCATCTGCAAGACAACAAGCTAGTGTTAGCGATTATATCGCTAGTGGCATTTCAGAAGGAGCCACCCTAATATCTGGTGGTGAGGGGATGCCAGACGGACTTGAGACTGGATTTTTCGTCAAACCAACTGCATTTGCAGATGTTACACCCGACATGAAAATTTGGAATGAAGAGGTATTTGGTCCACTCCTTACAATCACCACTTACAGTAGTGAAGAAGAGGCTTTGGCTCTAGCCAACGATTCGGAGTACGGACTCTCGGGAGGAGTTTGGTCTGAAAATGAGGATAGGGCGCTCGCTTTTGCAAAAAATATGCGAACTGGGCAAGTGAGTATTAATGGAGGGCCTTTCAATATCTCAGCACCATTTGGTGGTTACAAGATGTCAGGGAATGGAAGAGAACTAGGTATTCACGGATTGCAGGAATTCCTAGAATTGAAGGCGATTCAACGTTGAGGACAAAGCGTCTATACGGGAAATAGTCTGTTAACAATTTAGGAGATGAACACGATGACAGGTGGTGAAACCAACCGTCCCCCTCGCTTACTATTGATTTCAGGCGTTTCTGGAGTTGGTAAATCAACCCTAGCCACCCAGATAGCATCTGCTCTAAAATTTGATAGAATTGCTGGTAGCGATACCGTTAGAGAAGTCCTTCGTACAGCCACAACACCTTCGGCAAACCCTGCTTTATTCCGATCTTCTTTTTCGAGCGGAGAAACCGGTGATTCTGCTACTGATTGGCTTGATGCCTGTTCAGCAGTTGAAGCAGGTCTTGAAGCAGTGATTTCACGAGCTCGGCGGGAAGGTATTGACTTAATCGTGGAAGGTGCTCACATTATTCCATCAAATCGTATCCTACAAGACTGGAAAAATCAAGGCGGGGTAGCAATCGGATTAACATTGACAATTGAAAACCCTAGTATACACCAAGAACGAATTGAGGCAAGAGAAGTGAATACTCATCGAGGGGCATCTCGTTACCTCGCATCTTTTGAGCGCATCCGCGCAATCCAAACAGCGCTAATTACTAGAGCTAAAGGTTCTAACTGGAAAGTAATTGACACCCATCTTCAAGGAGAATTTGTTGAGAAAGTGAGACAACAATTTGATGAAGAATGGTACAAATTACGGTGATTACATGATTGTAGCAAGACCTAGGCCATGGTATCCGTATCTTGCAAGTTTTATTATTCCAATTTCAGCAATCATCGGGAACATTGTGGGTGGGCCACTTGCTGGTCTAACTATTTTCATTGCTCTAGTCATATTCCCAATTGCTGACCACTTTTCTGGACAATCCACACAACCTACATCCCCTCCAACAAACGATACCCCTTTCCAAACAATTCTCATCCTCCATGCCCTGCTAAACCCGATTACTCTCGCAACTTTGGCTTACCATGCATTCCTTGTTGGTAACGCCCCCTCACTATGGTTAGCTGGCTTTTCTACTGGCATCGCGTGCGGAGTTTCGGGGATAGTTGTCGGACATGAACTCGGACACACTAAACCACGCTCTTTCACTTGGTTACTCGCAAGAATGAATCTAATGTTCGCTTTCTATCTCCATTTCACCACTGAACATAATTACAATCATCACAAAAATGTTGCAACCGTGAAAGATGCTGCTAGCGCACCACCTGGTAAGGGATTGTGGCTTCATCTTTTACAAACAGTTCCAGGACAGTTTACAAGCGCTTGGAAAGTTGAAAAGAGACGATTACAGAAGAGAGAGAAATCAACTTTATTTGTTTCCAACCCGGTATTCAAAGGACTCATCATAGAATTTGCGTTCATCGGCGTTGTTTACTGGTTTGCAGGGATTTGGGTGGCAATTGCTATCCTCTATCAAGCCGCTATCAGTATTTTCTTGCTGGAGTATGTCAACTACATCCGTCATTATGGTTTACAGCGAGAAGTCAATGAAAAACAAACGGAAATGCATTCATGGCAAACTCTGAAGCGACTTTCACGTTGGACTTTATTTGAATTGACTCTCCATCCAGCACACCACCTAGAGGCGAGTAAACCATTTTGGAAATTAGAACCCTATGAGAATGCACCTACTCTGCCCTCGGGTTATTTTGCAATCTTTTGGCCATGCATGTTCCCTCCACTTTGGAAGCGAATAATGGCACCTCGTCTTTTACCAACTGTAACTGACTAAATTATGTGAGGTCAACAACCACAGCATGCGATGTTGTTTTCAGGCGGGCTCCACGGTCAGCGATACCAACCTCACAGGTGATGGTGAATACACCGCTGTTATTTGTAGCACTAATATCACTCAAAATTATCTCAACACCACGATGCTCCCCATGACGCATTAGGTCGGCAGAGGTTGAATTAGTGGCGGCGTCAATCGCTTCTTGCCAATCAGCACCATCTGCTACCAAAGTATTGCTTCGATTCTCAATAATTGGTTGCCAAACTTCGGTAAAGGAGTCCGTGACTTCTAAGACTTCACCGCTGCTGGTATCATAAGGGTCTCCAAGCGAAGCAACAGAGACACCAAACCAAGCCATGGCTAGAAGTGATAGCATCAAAATAATACCAGTTGCCAACAACATTTGACCTGAGTCATTGTTTATTCGCCTCATCATTAGACACCACCACCAACATACCATACTTGAAGAGAAACAGTCCATACATCTCCTGTGTCTCCAACCAACTTGTGGACACTCAGGGTTCTACCATCTGGTGTACTACCTTGACCATATCTCGCTAAGTCCCCCTCATTTTTAGCAACCCAGCAATTACCCTGTACTTGCCCTGGTAACCCTTGTAATAATTCGTTACAAGTACCATCTAAATCACCTGCTGAAAGACTTTCTGCAAGTTGATTAGTGTGGCTTATTGGGTCATCAGCCTCTACCCCCATTTGCTGGATAAATGCATCTTCTGCTGCCAATTGTAACTGACCATCTGAAGATGCTGAAACGGGATCAGGAATCTCTAGTTGTAAGATGAAAGTTGCTGACATAAAAAATAGCCAAAACAATGTCAGCATTTCCAGCACATGGACTTGTGCAAGAGGATTTGGAGATAGCTGTCGCTGATTCATTAACTAATCACCCTGGAGAAAAGTAGCCAAGGGCAGGATTCAAACCCATGTCTCCCGGAACTCCTAACAAATCAGGTGAGAATGCTACGAAATTAAACGCAAGAGTTGAGATTATTAGCATCATTCCTGCGTGCTTCATACCACTAGATAGTCTACCTGTAGCCATCAACCCAGCCATCGCCCCGTTACCTAAACCTTGAGCAGATACACCATAGAAGAACACAACTAGGAAGAATAGAGGGTCAATTGCACGAATTACCATGTTTCCAATTTGAGCGCTGTCATCACCCGAATTTGCTGATGAAATTGCTGGAATGAAAACCTTCGCAAGAACAACAATAACACCTAGGAAAACGAAATATGATGTCCAAATAACTGCAATATATGAGGCAATTGCGCGTTCTCTTTCACCTTCTAGGAATTTAATTTCACGACTATCATTAGCAGCAGTAACCAAGATATCAGAAATTTTTCCTCCTGCCCTATTCGCCTCTCCAATCAAACTAATTGCTCGTTTGACCAGTGGAGTCCCCACCCTTTCAGCAAACAGAACAATCACATCTCCAAATGCTACACCCCAGGATAATTGTTGGGACATTTTCTGAACTTCATCATTCAAGGAGCCGTATTCTGAATTTGCCAATGTTCTAACCGCTAACGTCATTGACAATCCACCTTTCCAATATTCTGCTAAATCACGAAGGAAATCAGGGAACTTCTCTTCCATCGCATTGATTGCCTTCATCTTTTTATCCCAGTATACAGCACCAGGATAAACGAGGAAAATGAAACCATAACCGAAGAAGTTGATGAAAATTAGCGGCCTTAAGTTAAAGGGGCCAAGGTTTACTTCTGGCCCAATAAATTGATTTTTGTTGTTCATCCAATCAGGGATACCATCGTATGTATCAACTTCAATCGTAAGTGTGAACTCTTTCATTCGAGGATAACTTCTATCAAATTGTAGCCAAATTTCCCATCCTTCACCTGGTAGAGCATTCATCACTTCTAAGTAACAATCACCTTCTTGATTAGTGACTCCAGATACTGAATAAGATGTTCCAAGACCACCACCTGTTGACGGTTCCCATATTTGTATAGTATACGGAAAATCCTCATCGGCTTTCGCAACGCATGACATTCGCATTTCTTGAGGCGGATGAGAAAGTGTTCCCAATCTTTCAGGGGCGATACCTGTGACATCAAACTCTTGACCTCTTCCAGGCCCCTTCACATTATCCCACTCAACTTCCATTGATTGAGTTGATGTTCTTTCTTTGGTAAAGAAACAAGATTCATTTTGTGTATAATCTGGCAACGCCATATTTGGATCAAAGCCACAAGCAGTGTTGATGAATACAGGATTACCATTGGCTGGAGCAGGGGTCAATATTCCGAATACTAGGCTTGCATTGGTAGCCCAAAAAGCAAGCAACACTATACCAAAAAGAGCTGAGGAAATTGAAATCATAAGGAAATTACGTCTTGTGTTATCGTCCTTAGGGAAATTAAGATCAACACGAATCTTCTTTTTCTTGTTTCTTCTTGCCATTTCTCACACCCCCTCTCACATTTCCATCTCTTTACTCATTAACCAAACTAATCCGGAATATGCGATGTGAATCATCGGCAAAACCCCAAGTACAACTCCATAAACCATTGATTCAGAAATTTCAGAACCAGCACCAGACACCCAGAACATGATTACTAGCATTACAATCAGGAACAGAGGCATTGCCACTGCCACCACAACATATGACTCAGCCATCATTGCTAATGTCTCAAGGAAAACTCCGAGTCTAGTTCGGTTTTCTCGCATGTAATGTTCTGCTCTATTTAGGAAATAAATTTTCAAACTACCTCCTGACGATAATGTACCCACCATGCCTTGGAAAAATTCTGACACCCAAGGGGATGCCGCACGGTCTACTGAAAGTCTGATTGCAGTCACTAAGTCCATGCCAAGAAGAGTAATGTCACGATAAATCATCGCTGAATCATAAGCGATGTCACCATAAATTTCCTGATTCAACGCTAGAGATTTGAAGATGTTTGCAGGGGTTGCGTTTGCTGCAGACATTGCTGCTGTGTATGATGCAGCGTATGGAAGATACTTCTCTAGCGCTTCTGAGCGCTCTTTCTTACGTCTTTCAGCAGTACCTAAGAAATGCTTGTATGAGAAGTATGGGCCAAAGAAGCCGCAAACTGCAATCAGTCCATACCTTGCGAAACCAGGTACTACTTTTGTTGAATAATGAGGGCACCCACCATAAGCAACGGTAACCCCATCAGGACCTTCTCCACTCCAGTCAATATTTGGGTCAACATCATTAGCATGCCAGAATGCCCAGTCAATACAAGGATAAATCGACTCTGGATTTTGCATATTTTCCCACAACGCAAATGCTCCTATTTCAGGCAGCAATGCCAACACTAGTACTCCAATAAAAATACCAAAAGCAACCACTGTAGACATTATTGCTGTGGCTTTGTAAACTTCAGGCATAATACGAATATCTGCTTGTAACAGAGTTTTCTGAAGTGCTGCGTCTTCACGAACCCTTTTTCGCAACAATCTACCTAAAAGCGCATTGGAGAAACGTTGCCAACCCGAAAGAATCATCCCATCAAAGCGGATTTTTTTCTCTTCCGCCTCCTTGGCCAATCATTTCACCTCTCTCACTGTAGACCATCAACTCTTGCAAGAACAGCTTGGGGCCTGACATAATATTCAGTGATTATTTGAGCAACTTGGTCAGATTTACGGATATCATTGAGAACCATCCAATCAAGGATTCTCTTTCTAGTACGCAATTCATCTCGCATCCGTTCCTGTGAATAATTGATTTTTACCATGATTTTCTCAAGAACATAGGATTTACCCGAGAAATCGAAGTCATCTCTTGAGGGGTCCCATTTGAACACTTCATTGGTAATCACTTCCAAACTGTGAGGGTCAACACCAACAATCTCAACAATCTGTTTTGCACGCCTAACACGTCGGCCATTAATACGAGTTTGAATTTGAATCACACAGGCTTCTAAAGCAGGAAGAAGAACACGAGGAATGTCAATTGGTTTGTTCTCTAATCTATGAACTAGTGAAGGAACAGAGTCGGCGTGAACAGTTGAATATGAACAGTGTCCAGTCGCCATCGCTTGGAACAAAACATAAGCTTCTGCCCCACGAATCTCACCTACAATGATGTATTCTGGTCGCTCTCTTAGAGCAGCCTTCAACAGTTCGAATTCTCCAATCACACCATCATCAGATTCACCACCGAACCCTTGTCGAGTTAACCCTGGAATCCAATTTGGTTGAGGGATGTTAACTTCACGAGTTGATTCAATACTAACGATTTTCATCTGCCATGGAATAAACAGTGCCATTGCATTGAGAGTTGTGGTTTTGCCCGATGCCGTTCCACCTACAAACAGCATTGAGATACCTTGCTGGAAACCTATCCACAAGTAGGCAACCATTAGTGAGGTCATGGTTCGGAATGCAACAATATCGCAAGGCGAAAATGGATCTTCTCTGAATCTGCGAATACAGAAAGTTGAACCTTTCGTTGAAATTTCATAACCCAATTTCATGACAATTCTGGAACCATCCATCAGGGTAGCGTCAAGCAATGGTTCGGCAACAGATATGTGTTTGCCACAACGTTGTGCCAACTTGATAACATACGATTCAAGTTCTTGGTCAGTAGGCCATAGAATTGATGTCTCAACTGATTCAAACTTTCGATGGTAAGCGAAAATTGGGATTCCTGTGCCATCTAAAGATACATCCTCAACATTTGCGTCATTCATCAGAACATCCATGCGGCCATAACCAATCAAATCGCGCTTAAGATAGTAAAAAATCTTCGAGCGTGACTTCTTCGTGATTCTCATCCCGTAGGATTTGATGATTTGGTCCATTGCCGCTCGCAAATAACCCTCTGGGTCAGTATCAATTTCTTCAATATCTGCAGTCAAAGACCTAACATAAATATCCATTATTTCTTCGAATTGTGACTGTTCCTTCTTGTTTAGAGGTGGTTCTATGGCTTGATAAATAATGTTCAATGTTCTAAGGTCACGAACAATCCTAGCAAACGAATGAGGTGGTGCAACTGGGTACTTATCAAGTTCCTCATATTGTTGTTTCTGGCGCCTTCTTCGTTGGCGTTGTGGTCGACCACGTCCTTTTCGTGCCATGTCCAAACCTCCGTCTCCGCTTATGCGACCGTTGTCTTTTCACTATAACCTTTGGTTATAGAAAACGGCTTAGGAATTGAACAACGTATTATTGATGATTATACAACCAATCTTTTTCAAACGCTCATGAATCACAAAGCAACAAAAATACTCAATTCTCAAATGGCCTTCGACCCCATCTTCTGTTAAGCATCATTAGGAATGCAATTCCAAGAATGATTAAACCCGCACTAACACCAAGAATTCCACGCAACCCTCTGCCAGCCACATTCTCCTCAACTAATACAGAAGTTGTTGCATTCAGTCCTTCCTCTGAAACCATTTGACCCCAATTCTCGTAAATTGTCATATCGCCTTGGGTGAATGAAATGAGGAATAGGGCAAGAAGAGGAATTATTGTTCCAATGTAGAACCACGCCATAATTGAAATGTCAAAAATTGCCTTATTCGGACGCGGGCCCATCAATAAGGCTGTAAGACTAACAATGTAAATTGAATTGGCAATCATCACGATAAGAGCGGCTGGCAATGCCCATAATTGGTCTAGCACTACTGACATCACAAACAAGAAAATGATCGATATCCAAGTTGTGATCAAAAAGTACACGACGATCTTCGCTCGCAATAGTTCAGGAAGCGCAACAGGAAATCCATTGAGATAATCTGGTGAATCCATACCATTTAACCATGAGTAAAATTGGAATCCAAAAAATCCGAGAAACGGAGCATAAGAAAGTAGATTGAATGGGATTGGGAATGAGGCGAAATCAACTAACCAAGCCAATAACAACAAGAAAAGAAGCGGAACGGTATATGAGATGAGCATCTTTACTAATGTATTTGAACGCCACAAATCAACCAAATCTTTAGCCACTAACAAACGCAATGTTCCGTTACCAAGGAATGGAAGTCTCTGCCAAACAGGCGTGAATAATTCGCTCTTTGTTGTAACATGAATTTCAAAATCATCCGGCACTAAATGAGCACCTATGTAAGCTAGCAAAAATGAGATAGGAATGGTTACTAATGGTATCCAATGCTGATGTGAAAATTGGTATAACATTCCAGGAATTAATAATTTAATGTCAACAATTTGTAATGCTCCAAGTAACCCAATACAAATCCCAATCATTGGAATCGTGTACGACCATTTACCCCCTTTACTAAATAGGGCTGAAGCAATGAATGAAAGTGCTAATCCTTCAGATAATGTGGTGGTCAAAGCAAGCAGTACAACTGGAAGTGAAGCCCACTCAAGTGGTGTTGAAAGCCCAGCGAATTGTTCAAGCAAAATTCCCCCAGCCATACCTATTATCGTTGGAACTAATAACATCAAAACATAGTAGGAAACTTCCTTTGAATAGTATGCAAAATAATTGGTTACCAAATCAAGTGGTTGTACCGCAGGAATAGCAAGCAGGAAATTTTTTCCTCCAGCTCGTTGAGAAACCATCACTCTACCAATGAAAGCAAACGAGCCCATTGATAACGAAAATGCAAAGATTCCGCCGTGCATGTATAATTTCAACTGGTCCCAAGTAAATGCTTGATCTTCAGAATCCGATGAAACCAAAACTTCGCCAGTAAGATATCTCAATCCGACTGTCAAAATCAGTGACAACAATGCTAGCATAACAGGAAAGAGTGCAATATGACGTCTGCGAGAGAAGTCAACAGCCTGCCTCCACTCTTCCTTGAACATCATTCGAAAAGTAACCCAAAATGAATCTGCAAGTTGGGGCGGGCGATAATCAGTGAGCACTCTCACTCCTCCTCACTACCTTCCATCGCCTCGATTTCTTCAAACGATGAACCCACAAGTCTGATGAATACATCTTCAAGAGTTTCATCATCATTGTCTTTCAACTCATCAATGGTTCCTGCGGCTAGCACGTGTCCGCGATCAATAACAGCCACTCTTGTACATACTCTTTCAGCGACTTCAAGAATATGAGTACAGAGAAAAATAGTGCCACCATCAGCAACTAATTCCATCAACAAATTTCGGCACTTTCGCTGGTAAATTGGATCAAGGTTGACAAACGGTTCGTCTAAGAAAAGTAACTTGGGATTATGGATAAACGCCCCTGCGAGCATCACTTTTTGTCGCTGACCCTTTGACAAGTCCTTGCACAGAGAGTTTCGCTTGTCTGGTATACCAAACCAGTCTAACCAATGTGTAACTTTTTCTGGAATCTCATCTAAGTTACGAAGACGAGCGACGAATTCAAGGTATTCTGCTGCTGTGAGAAATGAAGGTGGACTTTCTGATTCAGGTACAATCCCAACATTTGCCTTCACCATTCGTGGGTCTGCTCTAACATTAATTCCCAATACTCTAGCACCACCCATAGTTGGTCTAAGTTGACCTGTGAGCAACTTGATGAAAGTGGATTTGCCTGCTCCATTAGGTCCAAAGACTCCGAAAAATTCTCCAGCAGCGACCTTCACATTCAATGGGTGAAGAGCGACAAAATCACCAAATGCCTTTCCGAGGTCTTTTGCCTCAACCAATGGTACATCGCTTTGTGACAAGATTTACCCCCTCCCTCAGAGCCCTTTCCATTCAGGATTCTCTCGATTAAGAAACGCGTTTACACCTATTTCCATATCTTCAGTATCAAAAAGTGCACAGAATAAGTCTCTTTCATGTTCTAGACCTTCTGCCATTCCATGCTCTAATGCACCTCTTACCGCTTCCTTAGCTGATTTGAGTGTTAGAGGTGATTTTGTTGCTAATGTAGTGGCTAGTTGCATCGTTGTGTTTTGTAATTCCTCTGGTTCACAAAGCCGATTGACAAGGCCGATTCGATACGCTTCTGTACCTGAAACCATCTCACCTGTCATGACCATTTCGATTGCTTTACCATAGCCGAGCAATCTTGCCAATCGTTGTGTTGCTCCGCCTCCAGGAATTAATCCAAGGTTGATCTCTGGAGTGCCGAAATTTGAACGTGTTGAGGCGACTCGTAAATCACATGATAATGCGATTTCGCTGCCACCCCCTAATGCAAATCCATCAATAGAAGCGATGGTGGGCTTGGATAAATTCCAAATCGCTTCCCAAGCATTATTCTCAAAAATTGGGCGAATATCTTTTGAGTCCTTACCGACAAATTCAGTGATATCTGCACCTGCCACAAAGGCCGGTGGTTTTTGCCGCTCACCTTCCGCAACGGGTTCTGGACTAGCCCCACGAATCACTACAACCCTTACATCAGCATTATTTTCAGCATCTTCACAAGCGGCTTTCAAATCAGAAACAACATCACTGTTTAGTGCGTTCAATTTGCCAGGCCTATTGATTGTCCAAACCTCAACAACACCGCCTGATGGATACGAACCTTCAACAGCAACTTGTTCAATTATGAGAGATTCAGACATATTATCACCCGATTTCATCTCTCATAGCGTCTAACTTTGATTGGCTAACTGTAGGTGGGGGAGGAATTGGAAGACCATCAGGCGGAGGAGGTAATTCATCAAGTTCCACCTCAACCTCTTCTTCAAATTCGCTAGCGGCGACAAAACCTGTATCTAAAGGAATTCGCAATTTGAGAATCCTAGCATTATCTACTCTAACATATGTTGCACCGTATGGATGCCCCGCTTCAACTTGTTCTGGCTCGTCAAGGACCGTTAGCCCGTGCCCTGGTTTAGCAAGAGTTGCTAACAAATCCTCACCTTCATCTTGCTTTGACCACATGCGAGCGGCTGATGCACGAATCTCAGCCAACTGGCCTCTTCTGCGCATCTCAATACGCGCCTTGATTTCCGCTCGCTGACCACGGCGTTCCTCAACAAATTCTTCAATATCAGCCTCTTCAACTTGTTCAGCACTTATGTCAACGACATATTCCTCAGCGACATGAACCTCTTCTTCAATTGCATCATCTTCGAGTTGAATTACATCTTCTTCAATATCATCAGATTGTGACTCAGTTGATTCTGCAGAGGCTGCGACTTTTCTATCTCGGCGGCTTCCACCATCCTCATCTTCAACAACAGCTTCAGGCAACTGAAACTCATCTTCCTTTTCATCTGGCTTAGAACTTACTTGACGCTTACGCGGTTTTTTCTTCTTTGGTTTTCCACCAGTCATTAACAAACCAGCAGCGAGTAACAATAGTGAACCAGTAAAGATGTACCCATACAACTCACTTTCCCACTCACCAGAGAGGAATAATTGAAAGACTATGCCGAACAATAAAGCGAGATACAATAGTACACGACCAAACGACATGCCTTCCCCTCCACACGCGAGCAGATGCGACCCCTCTTTCACTATGACGGCTCAACGCCCAAGCAAATCCAACTGCTTTTTTATGCTTTCAAGCGCTTTTGCCCGATGTGAGAAGGCCTCTTTTGCTGTTTTATCCATTTGCCCAAAAGTAAGACCGGAATCCTCTCCTTCGGGAGAAAAAATTGGGTCATAACCAAAACCTGATTCGCCAAGCGTTTCAGTGGTTATTGTGCCACGGCAAATCCCTTCACCAAACACCAATTCCCCACCAGTGAATAGTACTGCATGGGCGCGAAATTCTGCACCACGATTGATGGTTTCTGACATCAAATTAAGAATTCCTGAAAGTCCGATTTGATTTAGAACAGATGCTGAATTTACACCAGGAAAGCCGCTCAATTCATCAATAAAAAGGCCAGCATCTTCGACAAAAATTGCAGCCTCTTGGCCAGTTTGATTGAAAAGTGCTTTTGCTTGTTCAATTTTTGCGATTGCAACATCTTTCAAACTGTCTGATTGCGGCTCGACCACAATTGGAACTTTACCATCTACTAGAAACTGTTCCACTTGGTATCCAAGTGGTTCAAAAAAGTGGCTAGCCTCAGCCAATTTACCGGCATTACCAGTCAGGAACAAGAGTCGCTTCACGACTGTCGCATACACTCCATGCGGTTGATAGTTCCGACAGTTATTCTTTCGTCAATATCAAAGAGTGGCAGATAGTGGCCCTCACTATGGAGCCGAAATCACTGTTTCTAGTTGCGATAGGAGGTGCGTTTGGGGCGGTTGCTCGTTACGCTATCTCAGAGTGGGTTCCAAGTGAGTTTCCATGGGGTACATTAGGAGTGAATGTTGTTGGATCATTTCTATTAGGTGTGTTAATTGCTATGTCAATTATCAATGAACAGGTCTCTCCTGAAATTCTTCTCCTTGTTGGTACTGGAGCACTAGGGGCATTTACCACAATGTCAACCTTCAGCCTTGATGTGATTCAACTCATTGATTCAGGAAAACATATGCCGGCAGCGGGTTACATGATGGCTAACTTCGCCCTCTGCCCACTCTCTGCCTTTATCGGTTGGAGATACATTCCGATGCTTTTCAGTTGAATCAACTAAGAGTGATAACGAACCCTAGAACGTATGGCATTGTAACGATTGATGACTTCTTCACTTTTTACAGGAGGTGAATCTGAACCTGTGTAGGTGAGGTTTTCAGCACCATTATAACCATCAAAAACCCATTTTAAAGCATCTTCGTGTTCAGGGTGACTAGCACTTAGACATTCACTTAGCACCTGTAAATCAAGCCCCATTCTCTCAACCTCTGTGGTTGATTGGGAAAGACCAAAATCAATTAGAGAAATACCATTATCACCATCCCAAAGTATGTTGTTGGTAGTTAGATCGCCATGAACAGCACCAACTGAATGGAGTTGTCGAATCACTTTTCCAACTTCAAGCATTACGGTTTTAACATCAAATTCACTATCTCTCAAAACATCAACCAGTTGTGAACCGGGGACGAGGGATTGTATCATTGTACCATTACTCATCTCGCACGCTAAGAGATGAGGCACCGGCAAACCTGAATTGGACAATCGGGCTAGCATTTTTGCTTCGGCTGCCATTCTATGATTTGTCAGTCTGCGGTCAAGAGCAGGGTCTCGGTAACCCCTAGGACGCCTCAGTTTTCGAACTGCTGCTAATCCCAAATAATGCCCATTAGAAACTTCAGCCTCAGCCCCTATATGGATGATTTTTCCCTGCTCCCAAGCCAACATAGCGCTCTTCCACCCCTTTCCGACAAGGTTCCGGATAATGCATGCATTCAAAGCGGTGGCGGCGACCGGTAGATATCCCGGAAGTGGTTGAATGCAGAGCCTACCGCTGGCCATTTGCTCCATCAACGATGATGAATCAGATGCTGATTCCGAACTTACCCGTCAACGGATTTTGTCAGCAAAACAGCAACTTGGGGATAAAGTGATGATTTTAGGACATCACTATCAACGTGATTCAATCGTTGAACATGCTGATGAAACGGGGGATTCATTCCTTCTAGCAAGGAAAGCTGCTGACTCTAAGGCTGAATACATAGTATTCTGTGGAGTTCACTTCATGGCTGAGTCGGCTGACATTCTGACTTCAGACCAGCAAAAAGTTGTCATGCCAAATGTCAGAGCAGGATGTTCAATGGCAGATATGGCAGATTTACCAGATGTTGAGGCATGTTGGAATGAACTTCTCAATGAATGTCAACTTGATGACCCTGCAATTCGTGAAAACCCGGACAGCCCCGCAGGTAAAGGAGAAGCATACCTAGTACCTGTTACTTACATGAATTCAAGCGCTGACCTCAAAGCCTTTGTTGGATATCATGGTGGGCTTGTTTGTACCTCCACAAATGCTGCTGGAGTCCTAGATTGGGCTCTGGAGCGAGCCGGTGAAAATGGTAAAGTCCTGTTCTTTCCTGACCAACATTTGGGTCGTAACACTGCATTAGCAATGGGTTACGAAGAGGATGATATGGCAGTTTGGAATCCAATGTCCCAACCAGATTGGAATGACTTAAATGCCTCTAAGTTCGTACTCTGGCATGGTTACTGCTCGGTTCACCAACGATTCACTGTTGAGCAAATTGATAGTCTGCGAAAAGAGAATCCTGATGCATTGGTTATTGCTCACCCCGAATGTGAGCGAGCAGTGGTTGATGCTGCAGATGCATCCGGCTCAACTGAAATGATTCGCCGCTTCGTTGCTGATGCTCCAAGTGGCGCCGTAATTGGTGTTGGTACTGAAATCCACCTTGTCAAGAGATTGGATGCACAATACCCCGACAAAACAGTAGTCTGCTTAGACCCAGGTGTATGTCCTTGTTCAACTATGTACATGATTCATCCAGCGTTTTTGGCTGATGTTCTTGAGTCACTCGTGGCTGGAGAGGTGATCAATCAAATTGTCGTACCCGGGCAGATTGCTGATGATGCAATCTTGGCTCTAAATCGCATGCTTTCAATTACTAATTGAATGAAAGCACATGTTGGAATCATTCTTCTTCATCAGTTGAATCAATGTTTTCCCTTTGCCTTTGAATCATCCATATCGTTAACAACGGAATCAAAGTAATGATTGCTATTTGCAATGTTCGTGATGAGTATGGCTCAAAAGTTTCCTCAAGACTGTAGATTATCACCTCAGGTGGTTCTTCGCCTCCACTATCTTGTAGCCAAGCAATGTACCCTTCCATCACTTGTGGTTCAGTCTGGTTGAACTCGTCCTCAGTGTGAAGTTGATATGAATGATTTTCCAAGATAATGTGGTACTTGACATCCCAATCTAATTCTGCATCATTTGGGTCCATTGAATTTAGCCCCCACTTATGTTGCCAAGCAACCACGCCGTGCCCAATTGATGGGTTTGCGACAGGGAAAAGCGGGTCACCAATAATTCGCTGCTCACCCGTATCAAGATTCACCATCACTAAACGGCTGACTGCTGACAAATTTACCTCCGCTACTAGATGATTTTTGTCAAATGAAATTCCAGTAATGCTCGCATTTACGTAGTCAACCATAGTACCAGTGAGTGCTAACACTTGCTCATCCTTTGCTGAATCAACAGTTGCGTTGACTTCAACCGATAGACTACTTTGCACACCATCGAGTGAGAGAATATTAGCTGTCATAGGTGAACTTTCCGTTACCCACGCTAAACTATTCCCCTCACCATCAATGAGATTTACATCATCATCAGGAATTGATGTAAACACCTCGTATGGGGCGGTGCTTTGCAAGTCGATGACCACACCATCATCAATCGCGAATAACTTGGCTTGCTTATCATTCGAATCATCAAGAAGAGCGAGGTCTGTGTAAAGCGGACCAGTCGTTCTACCATACGCGTGCGTTCCTGGATTCGAAAACTTCAGTGTGATTATTCGATATCCTTGCCAAACAACAGCATGATTTTCAGAGATGAGGACTTCTGTAGAGGCATTAATCACACCCCATTGAGATTGGTTGCCATCCTCGTTTAAATCTAGATTGTTGTGGTAAGTCTTATCATTTTCAATATCAATAATGACTGCACTCAAGTTACCATTTACGTCTGCATCAAGAGCCACCAACCATCCGTCCGCACCTGCAGCCGCTTCTGGATAGGTTACTCCATCCGCGGGGAAATCTTGGTGGGTTGCGTCATACAACAGCACTCCACCGGTAGTTGCTAACAGCAACATAACAGCAGTTCCAGTTTGTGTTGTTGATGGCGTTTTCAACCACTGTACTGACCTAGACATCCAACCAGATAGTACTCGTTTCGGATTGTTGAAATCTGCTAACAACCATGCAAGTCGTGCATTGAAAGTTCTCTCATCAAGCCTATACCACAGCCAAGCATGATACTTATCTGCTAAGTTAACCGCTAAGAAGGAAACAATAATTCCACCAACGATGTCAACAAACCAGTGGATACCAAGATAGATGATTGTAAATGCAGTGATTGCGATATATACACCAACGAAAATCCGGTATTTTCTCCATCTTTCATCGTGGTCCCAGCGATGTAGTCCTAACCACACCGTGAACGGTATGCCAATGTGTAGACTAGGCATGCCATTGGTGAACGGGTCAATCCTAGTGAACCAAGTTTGGATCTCCGGAGTCAAGTGATAGGCCAAAGCCTGCATTTCGGGGATATGGTCTCCCGTCACTCGAACGTTGAAGAAAAGGTAGAATGGTACTGCCAACGCATAGACAAAGAACATCGATAACAGAACTCTATCCGCCATCCAGCGGTCATCAAAATAGGTGAAATAAAGTGAGGCTGTATATGTCAATAGCATATATCCTGCAACATAATAATGAGTTAATACAAAAGTCAACATGTCGTTGAGGAAAGTCTGTTGGACCCACAAAACCAAATCGCCCTCTATGGCGTAAACGAAAGGGGTCATGTCCAGATGGGTATTAGCCATTAAAATACGGTCTAAGCCGTCAAGCAAATCTTTCCAAACATAGATGCTGAATACTAATGCAATATGTAACCAATAGCGGCGAAACATATCAACAAAGCCAGCCAATGTAACTCGTTTTCCAGCAGGTCGGAAAAACGGCATCAGCAGAATTCCACCGAGTAAAGAAGCAGTTACCCAAGTGATGTAAACTGCTGTTCCTGCCATGCTGACTCACCCCCGCTTACAGTTGTGCTTTTGGTGTGTTGCCTTTGGCAATTGCGTTTGTCCGAACATCATCTAATTCCTAATCTTTGCAATTTATTATGACTAATTACTGATACAATGATTGAAGAATGACTGCAATCTCGCCACATCAATGAGTGATTCACCGGTCTCCCATCATGATGGAAAAACGCCTGAGGAAGAACCAGAAGCGGCTTCTGATGAACAGAAGGCGCAGATGGAACAGGCATATGCACAAATGAGACGTAAACTAAGAATGACTCAACTGGCTGAGAATGTTAAACACAAAGTCATGGTTCTTTCCGGAAAAGGAGGTGTAGGGAAATCCACTGTTGCTACAGGATTGGCATTATCCCTCGCTCAACAAGGCAAGAAAGTCGGCATAATGGACATTGATATTACTGGCCCAAATATCCCAAAAATGCTGGGAATTTCGGGAGCTGATTTACAAGTTGAAGAAGGTCAAATATTTCCTGTAGAGGGGCCATTCGGTGTCAAAGTAATCTCAATGGCATTTCTTTTGGAAGACGAAGATGCACCGGTCATCTGGAGAGGACCGGTCAAATTAGGCGCGATTCAGCAATTCATCGGTGATGTTGCGTGGGGTGAGTTAGATGCCCTAATCATTGACTTCCCACCGG
>CBFHYB010000013.1:0-23227 GCA_965659915.1 Candidatus Thalassarchaeaceae archaeon | reverse complement strand
CACATCGCCCACGAAGAAGTATGATTGATGAAATCATCTCGTGATAAATCCTCTTCATAAGCATCATAGATTGCGATTTCTTCATCATAACCTTCCTTATCAAACTCATATGAACCAAAATTCTGACTGAATGCTTCGACCAGACTGCCGATTGAACTCTTGTCTCCTACCCATCCAAGAGCAATTGCCGCTTCAGCATTGCATCTTCCATTTTCAAATCCTTCACGCGGCCATCCTGTTGGTAATTTCAGACTTGAGTCAAGCATGATTTCTGTTAATTTTTCAATTACTTCATAGTGGAATGGAGCATCGTTTTCATGGCTGATGCAAACCTTACCCAATGCCATTACTACTTCTGTAAGTATGCAATACTCATCTTTCCATTCCGCATCTCTATGGTTTTCTATTGCCTTCAGCAATGCATCCGCGGAATCACCCAAACTATCTATTTCTGAAAGTGAATAGGCTGCTGATTCCCTGACATCAAGGCTCTTGTCTCTGAGTAGGGCCTCACAGAGTGGTTGGATTGCACGGTCGTCCCCATTCTCGCCAAGGTATCTTACAGCCTCAAGTCTACTTTGGGTATCTTGACTACCCATATTTCCAAGAATTCGGAGCATTTCTGAATCTGCATCCATTCTAACACCTAATTGATAATTACCCTCTCTATTCTATTCACCCATGCCGCCCAAAGTGATGGTCAAGCGTATTGACATCTAATTTCATCACCGTTGGTCTGCCATGGACACAAGCCCACGGATTCTCAATGTCCGACATATCAGCTAGCAGTCGTCTCATCTCCGCAATTGACAGCACCTGATTCGCTTTCACTGCGCCGCGACAAGACTTCATGAAGGCAATCTCATCAGCCAAATTTTCAGCAACATTCAGCGGCCCTGCCTCACCTGATTCTTGCAATTCAGCAATCAAATCAATGAGGAATCCTTGCAATCTAGAATCTCCAGCAAGCATTACCGGAACAGAAGTTAAGGATAGTTTTTCACCTCCATCTGTGAACTCAAAACCAAGTTCACATAATCTATCTCGTGACGCCTCTACCACTGAACTCTGAACCGCTGAAAGGTCTAGAGATATCGCCTCAATGAGCGGCTGAGCCCCCCAGTTAGCCATACTGTTTCGTAGTCTTTCATACCGAACTCTCTCATGCAAAGCGTGTTGGTCAACCACGTACAAACATCCCTCACCTTGTGCTAAAATATACGAATCAGCAAACTGTGCTAATGGTTCCATTACTGGCACATCAGTTACAACTTCTGGCTTGCTTTCTATTTCTGGCTCATCAAGAGGTGAGACTGATTCACCTGCCTTTGAGTGCCGGTGTAATTCTCTTTCCGCACTAGATAATGCTGGTGCGGTTGGTGCATCTTCTAGACCAGGAAGTGTCTCTTGTAAAACCGGTGAAGATGAGGTTGGGCGTGGTTTTTCCGCCTGTTTTGAATCGGATTTTGCACCTTGATAAAACGACGTTTGCACCGTTGGTTCCACCTTCGCAGATGGTTTTGCCCATGATGGAACCTCACTACTGCTAGGTGTTGGAAGTGGATCTTGCTTCTTCCCACCATCAACTGCCCCAAGTGGGAACTCTTGAGTTGGTGCTTCACCAGTTGGAACTTGTTTCAGCGTGTGCTTGATGGCTCTCTCCAATCTCTCTAACACACGCCACGAATTTCTCAATCTCACTTCTCTTTTAGTTGGATGAACATTGACATCAACTTCGTCAGCAGGCAAATCGAGTAGTAAAACAACGACTGGATGCCTACCAACCATCAATCTAGTGTGATAGCCCCGCTTAATTGATTGCAGAAATGGTTGTGCTGCAACCGGCCTACCATTGATGATGATGTGGACATCATCTGATTTTCCTCGGCTAATATCTGGTGGTGAAATCCACCCTCTCCAGCGCTCTTCACCTGGTGCTTCGGAATCAACATCAGAACATGTCAGAGAAATCATTTTCTCACTAGAAGCCCCTAACAAATCGTACAGCCTGTCTCGCATATCTTCGGTTTCAGGTGTTTCAAGAATTGCCCGTCCATCAACGGTTAATCGGAATGAGACTTGGGGATTACAAAGTGCGTGTGACACAACTACATCAACCACTTGTGCGGTTTCAGTCGCTGCTCTTCTCTGGAAAGCAAGTCTTGCAGGTTGGTTGGCAAACAGATTTCTGACCTCTATTTTTGTACCCTCAGCCATCCCTTCTGGTTCTGCCTCGTGAACATCTCCATCTTCAACAATAATTGCCCTACCTTCGCTAGATTTCGGCCTACTTGCTACTTTCAAATGTGATACTGCGCCGATGCTTGCTAAAGCCTCACCGCGGAACCCAAGAGTTCCGATTGCTGCTAAATCTGATGCATCTGTTAGTTTACTTGTAGCGTGACGAGTTACCGCTAAAGTGAGTTCAGACTCTGGGATTCCATGGCCATTATCAGTCACTGAAATCAAATCGAATCCGCCGCGTTGAATTTCCAAGTTGACTCTAGTTGCACCAGCATCCACTGAATTTTCCAACAATTCTTTGACTACTTGGGCTGGCCGTTCAACAACTTCACCAGCCGCTATCAGCCCAATCGTTTTGTCATCCAATTGAACAATTGTTGGCGGAGTAATTTCCTCAGAGATTACCATCTTCATTCCTCCAACCATTCATGCTGGCCTCTTAGAATGCCCTTTAACTCGTAAATCAAATCCATCGCTTCGCGCGGTGACATTGCGTCAGGATCCATTTCTGCTAACCTCGCTAATGCTGCTGCTTCTGTCGGCTCAAGCCTCGCCCCAATCGGGACCTCTGGTGGACCTTCTGCGGTTGTGTCCTCCGTTCCCGGAGTTGCACCAGCCCCCTTTGGTAACATCCAGCCAAATAGTGATGATTGGCCAACATCTCTTGAAATTGGGGCTCCATCTTCGCCAGCTCTCGCTCCTTCTGCTTGAGACTCTAAGAATAGTAACAAATCCCGTGCCCTTTCAACAACGTGAGCGGGTAAACCTGCCAATGCGGCTACCTGCACCCCATACGAGTCATCACACGGCCCGTCCCCTACTGTGTAGAGGAATTTGAGTTCGTCTCCACTTTGCGCCACTTGCACATGGACATTCACCAAGCCTTCCATTTCAGCCTCTAATCCAACGAGTTGATGGTAATGAGTTGCAAATAGGCATCTGCTTCCAACTCGGCTGGCTACATCCTCTGTCACCGCCCAAGCAATTGCTAAGCCATCAAATGTTGAAGTCCCTCTACCAATTTCATCAAGAATAACGAGCGAACGCGAAGTCGCTCGTCTGAGAATATGTGCAACCTCAATCATTTCAACCATGAAAGTTGAACGACCTCTGCGAATATCATCATGGGCCCCAACTCGCGTGAAAACTCTGTCAACTAAACCTATTCGCGCTCTTTCTGCAGGCACGAAAGAGCCAGCCTGCGCTAATATCGAAATCAAAGCAGTCTGGCGAAGATAAGTCGACTTGCCGCCCATATTGGGCCCAGTCAGCAACAAAAATCGGCGCTTTTTGTCCAATGTTAAATCATTAGGCACAAACGATTCCATCGCTTCTAACACAGGATGGCGTCCTGCCTTAATGTCCAACTTGTCATCCTCACTCATCTCTGGCCTTGTCCAGCCAAACCTACGTGCATGATGTGCTAATGAGCAAAGAACATCTGTTGTGGCAACCTTTCTAGCAATTTGTGAAAGTGCTTGGCAGTGTTCCTTAACTTGGTCTCTCAACTCCCTGAAAAGTGCATATTCTAACTCGTTCCCTCGACCTTTTGCATTGAGGATTAGTTCTTCCTTTTCCTTCAATTCCTCAGTGATATATCGCTCTGCATTGACCAATGTCTGCCTTCTGGTGTACTCTTCAGGCACCTTGTCTAGATGTGCGTTTGAGATTTCAATGAAGTAACCAAACTGACGATTATACTTCACTTTGAGCCGGGGGATATCAAGTCGCTCTCGCTCTGTTGCCTCCAAATTATCTAACCACTCTTTGCCCTTTGCCACTGCATTTCTATGGGTATCGAGTTTTTGCGACCAACCCAGCTTGAACAAGCCGCCTTCTCGGATTGTTACCGGTAATTCATCGTTGAGTGCTTCTGAGATGAGAAGGCGGATTTCATCCAAACCCAGCAGATTTTCAGCACATTCCAACAAAAGTTCGTCACTACCTTCGGTAAGAATTGCGTGTAGAGAAGGTAGTCTTGCAAGTGCATCTGAAATTGCTACGAGGTCTCTACCATTGGCTCGACCGTATGCGAGCCTTGTTGAGAGACGTTCCAAATCTCTACCACCTTTCAGCGACTCACGTAGATTTCGAAGACGCCTATTTGCATTGACTAAACTGGCGACTGCACCATGCCGCTTGGCTATTTCTTGGCGATCAAGAAGCGGCATCAACAACCACTGACGCAGCATTCTACGACCCATCCAAGTTCGCGTTGCATCAATTGATGAAAGCAGACTTCCTTGCTTATCACCACCTAGTGTGTGGGTGACTTCGAGATTTCTCAGAGTTGTTTCATCTAACACCATGTAGCGCTGTTCTTCTGCAAACTCAATGTCTCGTAGTGGCACGGTTGCAGTCAAGTGTAGGCGTGAGAGATAGGAAGTCGCCATACCGCAAGCCTCCATCGCCATCGGCTTGGAATCAAGGTCAATATGACCTAAATCAGCGACTTCCAATACCGATTTCAAACTTGTAAGCCGCGCTTTGCGCGGCACTTCATGGGTTGACAAAGTCAAACCATCAACTGAGGATAATATTGATTTAACCATCTCAGCAGAAGCATCGTTGCGACTCATTACCAATTCACGAGGCTGCCATCGCAACAATTCATCGAGCAATCTTTCAAATCTGCCAGCACCAGAAAATTCGCCAGCCCAAGCACGCCCTGTGCTTGGATCAACAATTGACCAACCAAGAGAATCAGACTGCAAAATCACTGCTGAAAGCAAAGCAGATGATTCTTCGCCAATCAAACTCTCTTCGTAAAGTGAGCCTGGCGTGTAAACCCTAGTCACAACCCTCTGGAGTAGTTTTTCACCGGGGCGAAGTTCCTCTTCTTGTTCGCAAAGTGTGACCTTGTGCCCAGCCTTGAGCATTTTTTGCAAATACCCCTCTACTGAGTGCCATGGTACCCCCGCCATCGGTACTGGATTATCCGAGTTTTTCTCCCGACTTGTTAGGGTGATTCCAAGCACATCACTTGCCAAAACCGCATCATCATGGAACATCTCATAAAAGTCTCCCATTCGGAAAAATAAGACAGTATCTGGGTGTTCAGCCTTGATGGCGTGAAACTGTTCCATCATCGGTGTTGTCATACTTACCCCTACTTCCACTGCAACTCGTTGAGCGCTCCCGCCCTACGGGCGGAGTTTCAGCGGGTGTGTGACGCTCCATAAGCAAACCGCTTCAAATCAAGCCACAGCTTCATTTGATGATTGCTGAGAAAGTTTGACTCCAATCAAAATTAAAACGAATCCAACGACAAAGGACAAGCCAATTGATTCATCGAGTAATAAGACTCCAGAAAGTATGCCAAAGAATGGCACCAAATAGACGTAAGTTGCAGACGCGGTTGCTCCAATTTTATCCACACCATCTGCAAACCAAGCATATGCCAAAACAGTTGAAATTGAGGCTAGATAAAATATCCAAATCCAACCTTCTGTATCGGGAATCGCGGCGCTTCCAAAAGTGATCAAATCAAATGCCGCTAAAGGCGTCAAAAGTAACCATCCAAAGAAGGATGACCACGCAACTATTGCTATGGTAGATGGCTTATCTTCAATGTCATCGGATTCTAAAATTTGCTTGATCAAATTGGTTGAAACAGCCCAACTAGCGGCAGCACACATTATCAAGAAATCACCGACCAATCTTTGGTTCATTGGGATATCTGTATTCGGACTCCAACCAGTAACAATTCCAACCCCTGCAAGACCAACTATTAATCCAAAAACTAGATTCTTACTTAATTTCCTATGCAACAGAGGAATGGCGAGCAGTGCAGTGAATGCGGGGTTGAATGTAATCAGAATCGATGCATCTCCTGCAGCGGTTCTTGCCATTCCATGCATGAAAAATAATTGATACAAAAAAGTTGAGAAAAAGGATATCCAAGCTACCTTCCAAAACATGTCTCCACGAGGAATATAAATTGCGGATTTACCATCCCTAGAACCCCGTTCTTTGAAGTACATCCATATGAAGAAAAGTGGGATGGTCATTGCGTATCTATACCAAGAAACAATTGCTTCTGGAAGTGCTAGTGCTAACTCCCTCCCTGCAGCCCATGCCAACCCCCATGATGCTGCTACAATAAGCAACTTGAGGTGGATAATGATTCCACCGTCAAAGAAGCCAGAGGAGGCCTGTTCACCCATCCTTTGAGGCTAAGCGTCACGAATAGATGAACCCATGCTTAGATGCAATGATATTTTATGATTCAGTATCACCAAGGTTTGAGTTCATTAACATAGAACATATGCCCAATTATTACAAGACATGATATGACTATTATCACAAATAACAAATCACCAAACAATGCCAAACTTTGGCTAACATCATCACTAGCCGCTGGACTAAAACTGAGAACTCCTACGTAACCATCAACCCCTGTGCCATAGAATTGTACTTCACCATCTGCTGAAGTGCCAACTTTTGCATCAACTGCAACCGAGTTGGATATCTTGTGAGTCTCGACCCCTGCCCTATCTGAAGAAATACTCAATATTTCCAAAGAATTGCCTCTTGCCAACCAGAATACTCCGTTTTCATCAATAGTTGCTGCTGTTGAACCGCCTACACCTGGAAGGTCGATGATCGTCGAATCTGATAGCAATAACAAGGTGCTAGTTCCACCTGCAATTACCATCTCAACATCATCACCCCAATTACCTTCATCAACGAAGTAAGCAGAGTGAATCGCTCCCCCTGCTCCGTGATGTAATAGAGCCAATGTTGGCGCGTCCCCAAGAACTGCATCTGCGCGAATAATCACCTCGCCAGCAGGACCAAATGAAGGATTACCAAGGTCGGTGTCATAACCTATTACAACTGCTAAATGCCCTCTTTTTGACAGATGTACACTTGTCATTACCGTACTATCAACAGGCGCTGTTGTTCCATCTGAAACTTCACCTTCCGCAAAAGTATGTAATTGAGTTAAAGAACCACGCTTTGTAATAATGAAACCTCTATCACCGTCATTACTAGATACTGAAATGATATCTGGAGCAACCTCGTCATCCCAATTCAATGCAATATTATTGAGTGTATTTCCATTGAAACTTGCCAAATAACCATCGTCACCAGAAACTAACCATCCTGAGTTAGTAGTGGAAATATAACGCGGAATGGCATTCCCTGGATCTACTACTGACAATCCAGTGGATGTTGAGAATCGCAATGGTGAATCATCTGCTCGGCCAACTAAAATCAGCGCCTCGGTTCCATCATCATTCCACTGCACTTGCTCAATTGTCTCACCCTCTCCTAGCATTGGGCTTTCTTCAACCCCAGGAAGAGTCAAACTGGCTTCTAACCAGAATGCGCCAACGAGTAAGGTCACGATAAAAACTGAAAACCAAAACCACTGCTTTTCACTCTCTTCTTGCAGATACTCACCAATAGTTACTAGCCAAGAAGGTGCAAGTGGCTCTGCCATCAAGGATGCCAAGACTACGACAGGCTAAGTATTGACCGCCCGAATTGATACTATTCTCATGTGAATGGCGTTAAATATGGGGGGGCGGTCGCCGGCCCTGCCTAAGGCAGGGGAACGGAACATGGCAAGAAAACCCGCAAAGATGTACCGCAGCGCGAAAGGGCAATCCTACACCCGTCGGGAATACACTGGTGGAATCCCAAACAGCCGAATCACACAGTTCCACATGGGTAACCGTGTGGCTGGTGAAAAAGGTGAATTCCCAGTTGAATTAACACTCCAAGTTAACAATGCTTGTCAAATCCGCCATACTGCTTTGGAAGCGGCTCGAATTATCGTGAATGCAACTATCCGTGAAGCAGCTGGTCCACAGGGTTACTCACTTCGTGTTCGTGTTTACCCTCATCAGGTTCTACGTGAGAATAAACAAGCAACTGGTGCAGGTGCTGACCGTGTATCTCAAGGAATGCGTTGCGCATTCGGCAAAAATGTCGGCACCGCTGCTCGTGTATCAAAAAATCAGAAGGTTATCACCATCCAAACAACTTCAGCCAACTTTGCTGCAGCAAAAGATGCTCTTCGCAAGGCTAATTGTAAGTTACCAACCACATCATCAATCGTTGTTGACCGTGGCCATGAGCATCTCAAGGGACTCGTTTGAGGCTGGCGGATGTCATCTGTGCAACCCTCCGACGAGCGGGTAATTCGATTGCGTGAAAGCGTCGTGAATTCACCGACAATTTGGAAAGGTGATTATGCTTACTTCATTCACCCTCTTTCAGATGGTGTTCCTCGGCAATCAGGAGAGATGCTAGCGGAAGCACGTGACATTGTATTAGAAATGGTCAACTGGGATGAAATAGATTTGATTCTTGGAATCGAAGCGATGGGAATCCCCTTGGCAGCCTGTATCTCCATCGCTACTGAAAAACCACTCGTTATAGGCAGAAAGAGACCTTACGAACTTCCTGGTGAAGTGAGGGTTGACCAATCAACTGGCTACTCAAAAGGAGCTATTTTCATTAATGACATTAATCCAGGTGAGAGAGTATTTGTTGTTGATGATGTTATCAGCACAGGTGGCACACTGCGAGCCGTTTTAGCAGCGGTTGAAAAGGCAGGCGCAATTGTCCAAGATGTAGTAGCAGTCTTTGAAAAGAACAACATAGTAAGTGAAATAGTAGCAGAAACTGGCTGGCCAATACGCTCTCTTGTTAGGGTCAGAATGGAAGGAGATCAAGTAATTCTACTTGACTGAGGTGAAATTATGGATCTTAATCGCCACGATTTTCAACTCGACGAATTAGTTGAGAAAATTCGTACTGGTGACCATCGTCTTGTTGCCCTTCAACTCCCTGAAGGTTTGAAAATTCAAGCATTAGAAATGATTGACGCACTGGAATCAGATACAGATGCACAAATCATTATCGCTGCCGATCCATGTTACGGAGCCTGTGATTTGGTTCACCACAAGATGAAGATGATGGGAGTAGATTTGGTAGCACATATGGGACATAGCCAAATGAATATCGATTCAGGAATGGAAACCCAATTCATTGACGTAACTTATGATGGAACCCCTGAATTAGCACCGGTAATGCCTTTCTTATCAACTCACAGAAAAATGGCTCAAGAGCGTCTTAGTGAGAGCAGTGTCCAAGAGATTGGTGAAGCAGAAGCACAAGAGAGATTCCTCGATGCGGTTGGCAGAATCACCCCTCTTACTGATGTGAAATTAGGTTTGGTTGGTTCAATTCAGCACCTACATTTGCTTGAAGAATACAAAGTGATGTTAGAAAATCAAGGGTTTGATGTCATTATTCCAACCGGTGGTGACCGGCTTACTTTCCCTGGCCAAGTACTCGGCTGCAACTACTCGGGTGACGACCCATCAATCGGACACTATCTATTCCTTGGTTCGGGTGACTTCCACCCAATTGGACTGGTTCTGCACACAGGAAAACCTCTGTCAATTCTAGACCCTTATACTAGTGAAGCTAGAGAAATGTCGTTAGAACAGATTGAAAGAATTTTAAGGCAACGTTTCGGCTTAATTATGGCCGCTGATAAAGCAACTTCTTTCGGTATACTAATTGGTGAAAAACCCGGTCAAATGCGCCGCAGTATGGCATTGAGATTGAAGCGCCTACTTGAAAAACATGGCAAGAAAGGATACTTGCTGGCACTAGAACATGTTGGGCCAGAACTGATTGATTTCTATCCAGTGGATGCGTTTGTCAATACTGCTTGTCCGCGAATTGCCATTGATGATTCTGTCAAATATGCAAAGCCACTTCTGACACCATTTGAGTTAGAAGTAATTCTAGGCGAAAAGCAATGGGAAGAAGGCTATCAATTTGATGAAATCCCATGATTTCAAAATAAAATTGTGATTTCACAATTCAAGATGACGCTGCTTTAGCTAGTGTTTGGGAAACTTTGTCTAATCGTTCAAGGTCAATTGTTAACTGATTTAATCGAGACTCTGCATCATCAATGAACGGCTTAATCACTGTGAAAAGTCCGCCATTTAAGCTGTATCGATGGGAAGGGCGGCCACGACCACCTTCGTTTTGTGCCTCACATCTAACCATTTCTTCATTGAGAAGTTCTTTCATAGCCATACTGATTTCCGGTTGGCGAAGTCCACAGACCGATTGTAACTCCTTACTACTCAAATTACCACCCTCATGCAAAGAGACCAAAACATATGCAACATTTGTTGATACACCGATATTTTCCAACATTTCAACAATTAGATTTGCTGGCTCGGCTGAGGATGCTTCTGAGGCTAAGGTTATCTGCGGCATGACACCCAGCCAACTTGTCAAGAATATAATCTCTATGCCGGATAGAAGTCTTTTTTACATTCAGAGTAGTTTTTTCTAGTCAAAAAATTTTAGCTAGTCCCAGATGACTAAAGTGATACAAGTCGGAGGTTTTGACCACTCATTACCTCAATATATGAGCAATTCATTTCAACTAATCTTTGCTTCAATTTTCTATCCACTGTCAACACGGGCCAGTTTTCCTGTGAGGCTACAATAACTAACTGATCATCGGGATGATTTGCCTCTTCGGGGCCATCAATAAGTTCCGATCTAGATTTCAATAAATCAATTAGAAGAGGGGATGTTGTTTTCTCCTGAATCATCTCTAATTCTTTCAATACACGGTTCAATAAAACCGGCTCAAAGGTTCCGATAACATCAGCCATTGCCAAATCAACATTCAATCCTCCTTCAATGATTGCAGTCCAGCCGCAAGCATCAATCAGAACTTTGCTCATTTAGTCATCTCCAATTATTGGTAGGCTGTGGCTGGGTAAAATCCCTGCCATCCAACCCCACATCAACTGATTGTGGCATAGCCAATCAATCGCCATCTGGCTCCAATTCTTCTAGAGAGAGTAATTCTTCCTCCTTTAGAGGCGCATATTGGTAGCCTAAGTGAAAGGGTTGCCTTCTTTCCTTTCACAAAAGAAACTACACCAACAGAAGTTGCTGTTGACGCATTGACCATCAGCATTTCACTAGGTTGCAAAGGACGAACTGGGTCAGCTGACCCACCTCCTCCGGTCACCATTTCTTTCAGAAGAGTGAGTTCAAGGTCAACCTCATTCCAAATCGGTGGTAATTCACCTTCACGCGCCACAACTTGCCCAGATAGTTCGTCAGCCTTAGTGATGCTTGGGTCTAGAGGAGTGGCCATACCACAAAGCCCACCTGCGTGCATTGATTCCAAATCGTTGCCTCCGCCCTTTAGACTAATGATTCTAGTTTGGATAGGTTCCCAAGTTACCTTCTTACCTCGCGTTACCTTTCGGCCAGGGGCAACTACTACTTTGTCACCGATATCGAATTTTCCACTTACGATACTTCCTCCAATGACTCCACCTTTGAGTTGAGGTGGCCTTGAGCCCGGCCTGTTGATGTCAAAAGACCGTGCAACATGGAGTATACCATCCGCTTTAGGGTCTCTATCAGGAGTTGGGATGAATTCCTCAATAGCTGAGATTAGAATGTCAAGATTAACATCATGATGGGCTGAGACCGGAATTATTGGTGCATTTTCAGCGATTGTTCCTTTCAAGAATTCTTTGATCTCATTGTATGATTTGATGGCTTGTTCGTGGGAAACGATGTCAATCTTGTTTTGTACAACTACGATGTTTTTGATGCCAGCGATTTCCAACGCCATCAAGTGTTCAAGAGTTTGGGCTTGTGGACATTCTTCGTTGGCTGCAATCAATAGTAAGGCGCCATCCATAATGGAAGCGCCGCTAATCATCACAGCCATCAGCGTCTCGTGACCTGGAGCATCAACAAATGAAATCACTCTACAGAGTTCTTTTTCATTGTCCTTTTTTCCGTCTGGTCTTTTGCCAGTCGTGTAGAACTCACCCTTCTTGGTCTTGTAAAAAGCAGTATCTGCGTATCCTAACTTGATTGAAATTCCGCGCTTGCGCTCTTCAGAATGAGTATCTGTCCAAGTCCCAGACAATGCTTGAGTGAGAGTTGTCTTACCGTGGTCTACGTGACCTACTAATCCAATATTGACTTCAGGCTGACGAGGTAACTTGCTCACCAGTTGAAATCCTCTCCTTGTACATCTCTATCACGACTCGTCTGAATCGCCGCCGCTGTCACCAAAAAGGTCAGCGAGCGACTTCTTGCCGCTATCGACAACCTTCAGATTCAACTGACGGGTGTCTTGATTGATTGTGTTGCCACGGAAATATCTACGCTTACGGATTCCATCGTAGGTGTATCGGTAAGTATCTCCCTTCTTCTTTACGAGTTTTTGAGCCTTGTATCCAACACCTTTGGTAACCAAAACTGCTTGGCGGTTTCCACCAGCGATATCGCTACGCATTGGTGTTCCTGTTTTATCAGAGCCACCAGTGATTTGCAATTTGTATCCAAGAAGTGACTGGTCACCATCTCCTACGAACTGTCCGTCTACTACATCACCAATCTTCTTTCCAAGAAAGTGATTGTAGTTTGAACCCTTAATTTCAACCGAATATGACTTGCCCTTACTTGCAGGGTCGGTGTCATTCACCGCCGCCATAAATGAGGTGTCTCCTGTAACTGCCATGGTAATCAGCGTCCCGCCGACAAGAGACCCATATAAGGCAATTGCGCCCTGTAAGGGCTACGTCATTTCGCCTCATTTGCCCTTTAGGGCACTCTCAAGCCGTTTCTCAACGGCCCCAGGTAGGGCCGCCGGCATTGAGATATGTTGTGTGCGGCCGCGTCCTTCGGAGCGGCTAGATATATGCGACTCAATCAATTCTAAGTCTTCTAGACGCTTGAGATGCTTCCAGAAAGTAGTATGGCTACGTGGTTCTTCTTCATATTCTTCACAGACTACACGATACAACTTTTCTGCATCACCAGTTGTCACCTCAGACTCCTTGCGAAGTCTCCGGCAAAGTGCTAGCAAAATCATCTGAGCATGTTTGTTTAGATCAACAACAATGCTCGGTTCCACTGTGCGGCCGATTTCTCTTGCCAAAAATCGCACATCATTGGCGATTACCTCATCTCTGCCTGCTCGCTCAGCCTTCTTGATTGAATCTTCCAACAATTCAATGGCAACTCGGGCATCGCCAGTTTCAGCAGAACGTTGTCCTATTGTACGCAATACGCCATCAGAAATAGAACCCTCATGACATGATAATGATGCTCGCTGTGTAGCGATTGCAGTTAATGCCGTTTCTTGATATGATTCAAGCCTAATGTGATTGCTTTGACCAAAGCGCGACAGCACAGCCCCTTCTAACTGGTCAAGTACTTGCTCTTGACTGATGATTATTAGTGAAATCGTGCCTTTAATCTCACGGCCTTCATCAATTCTTAGAAGTTGATAGAGAAGGTCTCCCTTGTCAGCTCTAAGTAAATGGTCAACTTCATCTAAAATCAATAGCAGGTGTTCATTTCTGCCTTGCAATTGCTTGCGTATTGATTGCAACACCTCGCCGCTACCAAAACCGCGCTCTGGATGTCTAGAGTCAAGATGTGTGACAATGCGCTGTAAAACCTGTGATTTGGATGGGAAATTTCGGCAATTGACATGAACCAACTTGAGTGCCCTTTCCTCACCAAGATGCCTCTGTAAATCTCTTGAAAACACATGTGAAAGTACTGTTTTACCGCATCCTACATTTCCGGTAATTGCTACGCGACAAGAAATTCGGTGGTCATTAATTTGTTGAAAGATGCCAGCCATCTGCTGTAACTGCTCATCCCTGCCAACTAATTCTTCTGGCACATAATCGTATGACAACGGCTCGGCATTGATGAGAATCTTGCCCGCTCCAATTCTGTCTAAATATCCCGCCACATGCTTGCCTCCCAATGTCTCGCTGACCATTCAACCTACAACCCGGTTAGTGAACCGTTTGCTTCCAACTTCCAACGTTCTTAGCAATTTTGGTCATTAACTAACCAAAATCAACATTCTCAGTTTGCTGATACTAACCTCACTTGGGCAGGGTGAACAACTGGTCATCGCCATGCCCATCTAATAATCCAATTCTTACTGCAGCATCAAGCCATGCGTGAGCATAATTTATCGCCCCGAAAGCCCGCACTAAATCACCAGTTTCCATGAAATGCCGCGCGTCTGATGCATAATCATCGCACATTCCCATCATATCACTCAATTGTTTAGCCTCAGCAGTGTCATCACCGTGTATCGGTGTCGCCTTTCCTTTAGCGCGTGACGTCAAATCAAGGTACTTCTCAACCAATTCTTGAGTTACTTGTGAGTTCATCCGCCAGCCTCCCTAATGGCTAAGATTCGTCGCACATCCTCTTGTCTACCTAGAGTATTGTACAACTCAATCGCCCGAGTCAGCAAACCATTTTCTTCGGCATCTCTCGCCGCCTCAAAGATAACTTGGCGCTGCTCCCAGTCAACTCTTTGACGCTCTTCTGAAACCAATTTTCTGAGAAAGAAATCTCGTTTTGAGATTAGTTTCGGTGATTCCCACCATCGAATTAATCCATCTCTTGTTGCTGTTGTTATGATATCAGAATCGTTGCTGGAAATATGTACCCCTGCTGGCCACGATTCGCCTTCAGTAGGAGGTATTCTGTCAAGAACACCATCCATTGTCAACATCCACCAGCCATCCCCAGTCATTGCTGCTTCAAGTGGGTCTACCCCCGTTTCTATCAACTGTTCAAGTGAATCCCAACCAAATGGATTTGGAATACCCTCGTGAATAGCACCATCCACTGATTGAACTAGTAATCTGCCATTTGTTAAGCGACTAGCCCAAGACCAACGCCTATCCTCGATAATTCTCTGAGAGTTTTCTCCAAACAGGCGTAAACAAATAAGGTGTCCATCATCATTAATGGCGATTAGATGTTCTCTATCAAGCCAACCAATTAATTTTCTAATTCGCCCCGGTCGAAGTCGGCTAATTCCCCTGCCTTCTCGATTAAACATGTGAATGTGGTCACCTCGGTCAGCTAACAGCCAACCTCCCCCTGGACGAGGTAAACAATCTCGGAAACCGCCGCCAACCGAACGGCCTTCGCCGAGAGGGTTACCGGTTCTGATATCTAGAAGGTGAAATCCCGGACCAGAAAGAACTGCTACACTAGTTCCATCTGATACTAACCTGTAAACATCAAACTGAAAAGTTCGCTTCCAGATGAAATCTCCCAAATCATTGAGTGATCTTACGATTCCACCAGTTGCAATGATTACTCCTTCGTTGAGAGTTACAATAGCACCAACTTTTCCTTCAAGTTGGTGACTCCAAGAAACTCGCCAATCACCAGCCATCAGAATTCGCCTCCAGCACCTAGATTGACTAGGTGGTCTTTGGCTGGTGCACTTATCCTATACATGCGACTACGCCCCTGTTTACGGACAGTAAGAATACCTGATTTCAGTAATCCATTGAAGATTTGTGACAGCCGTGGGCGTCCAACCCCTAATTCATCTTGAAGTAGATTGTCAGAGGGAGAAACTTCCCGTTCAACTGCTTGAGTTAGAATCAATGTTTCAGCATTATTGAGATTAGATAGCGCGTTGATATCAAGTACAACTTCTGGTTCTCTAGGTGGTGCGACTCTTCGTATAGAACTGAGCGCACTGAGTACCTCTTCTGGAGTTGCTTCTGGTTGTTCATCCCATGATTCATTGTCCTCTACTTGAGGTTCTTCTTCCCACTCAATAGTCTCTTCAAATTGCGTAGTAGGCTTTGCTATTGGTTCAGGATTTGATGAAACATTATCACTCGGTTGCATCTGCTGTGGCTTGATATCTGGGGAATTTCCTATAGGCGAATCCATTCCATCTTGAATCCAAAGTTCTGTGTTTTGGTCATTAGTATTGATTCTGCGCAGATCGTTAGGATCTGATTCCTCCTCGTTTGGCTTCGCTTCCCTAGGGCCTTGGGTCTTTCTCGGTGCACCTTTATTTTCGGCTTGGATGCCAATATTTGCCTTTTTATTGCGTGAACGAAGTCCGCCGAAACGACCGCCTCCGAACGATGGTGCTGTACCTTCAGCCATCTCCAATACCTCAGCACCACCCATTTCATCACTGAATTCACTCTTCCACTGCCCTTCATCACCTGCCTCAGAACTTGATTCAACAGAGTCGGTATCCGATTCTGATGGGATTACTGGCTCTTCAACATCTGTTTCTTCGGTTGAATCTAATTGTGGACCATTATCATCTCCAAAATCCTTCCACATATCTGCGGCATCTGATAATGATGGGAATAAGGTCTGGCTTTCATCAAATTCAGGCACCTCTTTAGGAGATTCAATTTGCTCAATAGTTGATGATTCCACTCCTGTTTGGTCATTTTCTTCTTCCTCACTAGAAAATGGGACTTCTTCGGATTGTGTGTCGATTTCAGCAGTTTCTGAAACTTTGACATTTACTTCAGCCATTGGGGGCACTGCATCAACAACCCGCTGAAAAGTGGAATCCTCTACTACAGTTGTGGGTTTTGTTGTAACTTCAACTTTCAAATCTAATTTGCGTCCGTCAATCAGTGGCATCCCGCGCGTATGATCTACGACATCGCGCAGAAATCTCATTGCCCTGCCAACGTGACCCCCACTTTCTTTCATCACCATATCAAGAAGTGCATCAGGAGCTGTCCAAGATGAGCGGCTCGCCTTGTGTACGCGCTTACCAATCAAGCGCGCCATTTCGTCTCTTGTGAGCGATTCTAGAGGTGGTGTAACATCCAGCTCAGAGAGCAGTTCTTCAGGGAATCCTGATTTCTGCCCAGGGGTGAGTGTAATGATGGTTAAAGCACGTATTTTTGTCAATACTGGCATCAGTTGAGATAACACTTCAGCAAGTACCGGACCAGGGAGTAAAGAATGGTCAAAAATGATGACTGGAAGAAGCCCTGTTCGACCAGCTAATTCTTCCTCCAAACGATCAATCATCATACTATGTACTGGTGGGGTTTCAAAGTCCTTCATCAAGTCGCAATAAATCTGATGAAGAATGGTGGTAACAAGGTCCCCTGATGGCCAAAATACGGTATGAATTTGGTCAGCAGTTGAGGCAACTGATTGGACCAATGATGAACGCCCAGAACCCTTCTCACCTACAACTGCCACAACTCGGGGTGAGGCGAGCCGGATATTGTTGGCTAAAGCGGTAAACACTTCATCTCTGCCAACCATCAACTCCAACTGTTCACGACTTAGGGGTCTGGTGTCAAAAGGATTGGACCTTAGGGCAGGGAGATTCAACATCTCTAGCGCTGCTGATTGCATGATAGGAGCGAACTTGAAGTCCACTTAACATATTTACGCATTTTAAGTTGTAAAAATGATGCGTTCAGAAGCGTTGAACAATTCACGGAGTGGCCTTTTATTGGTAAAAGACCTCTTGAAAATGGAATTGTGTTGCCGCTTTAACGCGTTAATAACGCATCAAAAAAAGCGTTAACCCGTTATTCTCAATAAATTAACGCTTTGTTAACGCATTGGTGATAGGGAGGGCAAACTGCATTTGCCCTAGAGAATGATATCATCAACATCACCCAAACTAGTAATCTGGATGTTTTGATATTGCTCGGAATGCTTTAGGGAGTCCGCCTCGGGCATCAAGGTTGAGGGAAGTCAATGCCTGTTGATAATAGCCGCTTGAAAGGGTTCTACAAATTAAGTGTAAAAGAACGTCGCGATATGATCGCTGAACTAGCCGGATTAGACCAAGAAGCAGTAGATGCTTTGGCTGCAATGGGAGAGCTTTCTGAGGCTGCTGCAGACCGTATTATTGAGAACGTGGTTGGCACTCTTGCCCTACCAGTTGGAGTGGCAACAAATTTCATCGTTGATGGCGAGCATTATCTGGTGCCATTTGCCCTGGAAGAACCCTCTGTTGTAGCCGCTGCTAGCAACATGGCAAAACGCTGCCATGCAAGTGGCGGATTTGTCTCCGATAACACTGAACCAATCATGATTGGCCAGATTCAAGTGGTCGGTTGTGATGACCCTTTTGCAGCCAAAGAAGCCATCCTTTCTGCGGCTGATGAATTAGTCTCAGCGTGCAACGAAGTCGACCCTATTTTAGTCAAATTTGGAGGTGGTTGTAAAGACCTAGAAGCACGAGTTATTGATACCGATTCTGGACCAATGGTTATCATCCATATCTTGGTTGATTGCCGCGATGCAATGGGGGCGAACGCAGTCAATACAATGGCTGAAACTATCGCTCCAATTGTCGAGAGAATTACTGGTGGAACAGTGATATTGAGGATTATTTCAAACTTAGCGGTTCATCGCCTAGCAAGAGTAAGTGCGACATTTACCCCCTCAGAAATGGCCAATACTGGAGAAACAGCTGAAGAAGGGAGCAAAGTCATCGATGGTATACTACAAGCCTACCATTTTGCTGCAGCAGACCCATTCAGGGCTACAACCCACAATAAGGGTATCATGAACGCTATTTCGGCTATCGCAGTGGCTTGTGGCCAGGATTGGCGTGCAATCGAGTCAGGAGCGCATTCCTACGCCTCTCACGAGCGAATTTATGGCTCCCTTACACACTGGGAGAAGGATGCTGATGGAAATCTAGTCGGATCTATTGAATTGCCAATGGCAGTAGGATTAGTTGGCGGAGCAGTTAGAGTACACCCTACTGCTAAGGCAAATGTTGCAATAATGGGGGCAAGAACTGCAGATGAATTAGCCAAAGTAATAGCTGCTGCGGGAATTGCTCAAAATTTAGGCGCTCTTCGAGCGCTAGCCACAGTTGGTATCCAGGCAGGACACATGAAGTTACACGCTAGAAACATGGCAGTTACTGCCGGTGCTAATGATGACGAGGTGGACAAAGTTGTTGAAATTGCTCGTGCATCTGGCAGGATTACTGCTGCTGCAATCGAAGCGGCCCTTGAACAGGTCCGCAATAGTTGATATCTAGTGCCGAAGCACTGTATTAGGTGCTTTGAACTCAGTCGACTTTGCGGACATTGATTGCGTTTGGTCCCTTTGGACCCTCTCCAATCTCAAATTCCACATTATCGCCATCTTCGATGCGACCTTCTACTTGGGAAATATGAACGAAGAGGTCATCACCCTCATCTCGCTCGATAAATCCGAATCCTTTGCTCTGATTAAACCACTTTACTTGACCCTCGGCCATAATTCCACCTCGCCCAACCCATACTACTTGAATACACCCTATTGAATATCTAATAACAGCGGGTGATTCTTACAAAAGTGCAAACACCGAACAAGAAAATCATTCTTCTTCGGAACTTTCTGCTAACGAGCCATTCTCAAGGGCTTCAATCGGCAATTCCTCATCAGAAAGGGTGGTTTCACCCTCTTCATCACTGCTTTCTTCTTGTCCTGAGAGTGCGTCAGCAAGTTGTGAACCTGTCAAGCCTAAACCCGCAGCCTGTTCTTTGAACCATTGTGCAACTTCTGTTGTAGATGTATGGGGGCAACCAAAGTATTCTGAAAATCTCCTAGTAGTGCTTAATCTCCTAGTATTCCCATCTCGGCGTTTGTCAATTAGGCCCAATTCCCTCAAATCTGAGACATGTTCGTAGGTTACTTGACCAACCATTTCCACCAATTTATTCTGAGCCATTGGTTGATGATAGGCTATCAGTGCAGCAGTTTTTAGCAATCTCTTAGGAATCTCTGTCCTTGCAATCTGTGGAATATGATTAGCTAGTTGAGGTTTCACCTCTAGCACCCAATAACGATTTATTTCTGTGAGTTGAATCGCTGATTGTTCCCTATCTGAGATCAATTGTTGTAAATCCAAAAGAGCCATTCTGATGGTTGACTCGGTGATTTTGAATTGTTCCGCTAGTTCTGCTTGACGCATTGAGCGACCTGCGCCAAATAAAGTCGCTTCAAGTAGAGTTGTGAGTTCTAAATCATCACTCATGCCGCCACCTCTGGTGAAAGATGTTCGGTAATTGCATCAAATGTACCCAACTCTGGCCATTTATCTTGGAGGAAAATTTCCCCATTTGGATATTCTACTTGCCAAATGTCGGTATAACCTCTGTGAGTTAGGAAAAGTGCTGACACGAAACCAACTATTCCACCTTCTGCTTCCGCATCTTCGGGGTCCCAACCAGCATCAATTCCTTTGGATTTCAGTTTCTCAGTAACTGATTTCACCGTGACGGGTTCCCCTTCGGGTGATAACTCTCGAATTGAATGCCATGTTTCGCGTATTTCTTCTTCCAAGTTTTCTTGGTGAACACGCCCCTTCACATTGGCTATTGCCTTCTTTACATCTAATGCATGCTGCACTCTAGCACTCTCTCTCAAGCGGCGCTCTTCGGCATCATCGTGTGCTTCTGATAGACATGAAAGTAATTCTGCAAGAGTTACTGGCCGGCCACCATCTCGCTTGATGCGGCCATCAAACAAACCAGGTAATTCGTCAGATGCTTCGCCAGCTAGAACTGTAGTAGTGAAATGAAAATCATCATCATCGTATTCAGTCTGCCAACTCGGAATGTAATCCCAATCTTCATCAATATCTTGGTCAGCATTCTCTGCCCTTTCTAACAAGTTTGCGGCTTGCCCATGTAGGATTTGCCAGGCCATTCGAATAAGTCTTCCACAAGTGGGTAAGTCGACGTTTTCGGCCTCTTTAAGTCGTTCTTTGAACAACTCAATGAAACGGTTTAGGTCAACATTCCAAGGGTCAAGTGTAGCGTCCTGAAACATCTGTAAAACCAGTGCAATACTTCTGTCAAATGGGTGACTGAGTGCCTTATGTTCGGCTTCTTCCATCTCTACTAACTCTTGAATATGCTCTGCATACCTACTTTTGTTCAGAGGTAGTGATTCATCATGGCCTATCATCTCAGCGATGATATCGTCCCTAAGTGTCTCTGAATCAAGAGCACTCATTGGAGTCACTCTCCTTCTTCTTCTTTTGTGATGCCATCAATATCTAGGTCATCAACCTCTTCTTCAGCATCCCTTGCATCAAGAATATCTCTTTGTTCCTGCTCAATTGGCAATGCAACTTCGAGTTTTTCTTCCATATCTTCTCTGAAATCTTCGGCCCTATCAGCAAGAGATGAAAGTGTGTCGCCATCTTCTGCTTCTTCGGCAACTTCAGCCTCTGCTTTCAGTTCTGATTCTTTATTGGCAGCCAATAAATCTTCAATATCTAAGCCACCTAGACTTGCAGGTGTAGCGAGTTCTTCAGGTGCCTTTGGCATTTCTTCGACTGCTGGCAACTCATCAAGTGCTTTCTTCGCATCTTTAGTCTTCTTCATCGCCTCAAGTTCTTGATGCGCTGCATCTCCAACTTCAATCGCTTGATCACGACCGAAGTCTGTTATCCTTCTACTGCATCCATCTCCAGCGTGAGTAATTCCGATATGGTGGTCAGCCAATTGTAGACTGACTTTACGGAGAGTTACCATGATGAATTGTGCTTGCTCACTGCGTAATCTACACAATGAAGCTATGTTTTCAGCATTGAAAGTGTCAAGATTCTGATCAACTTCATCAAAGTAGTAGAATGGCGATGGTTCATAATCCTGAATTGCGAAAATCAGTGCTAGTGCAGCCATTGATTTTTCACCACCGGAAAGTAATCCCAATCCGCTCTTCTTACCTGGTGGGCTTGCCCACATCTGAAGGCCACCTTCGAAAGGTTTCTTGGGATTTTCAAAGCGTAATTCACCTTTACCACCCGGTTGAAGATGTTGGTACACTCTGCTAAAGTTAACATTGACGATGTCCATCACGGTTGTCAAGCGATCTTTACGCTCACTCTCAAGTTGGTCTTCTAGTGAAATCAAACTTTGACGGTGCTCACGTAGTCGCTTTGAGTCTGTGCTCAAGTTGCCACTGCGCTCCTGCGCCTCGTCATATTGCTCAATTGCTCGCATGTTAACATCTCCAAGATTGCCAACTCTACGCTCAAGATTTCTAACCGATGCTTCGGCCTCTTGAACAGTAGGGAGTACCGCATCATCAGAGGCGGGCTTGATTTCTAGTTCAGCCATTTCCGCATCCAATTCACGCAGTGCTTCCTTCTTCTGGTGAATTTGAAGATTGAGGTCTGTGATTCGCTTGTTAATCGCATCACGGTCTCGTACTTTTTGTTCCAAGCGTGTAGTTAGTTTGACGCGCTCTTCACGTAATGCAATTCTCTTGTCATCTAACTCACGATACTCCTCGGTTATCTGTGAGTGGGCTTCACTAACAGTATCGAGTTCCTCTTGGTAAGTTTCTATTTCCGATTCAGCGTCTGAAATTTTCTTTGTAGCCTTATCAACGATTGACTGTTGCTCATCAATACGACGTTGTAGTTCTTTGATTTGGCTAGTCAACAAAATTGATTGGTTCTCACCACCAGAAAGTGTTTCTTTTGCAGTGAGTTTTGCCCGCTCTGCTTCATTGCGTTGCTCTTGAGAATCACGTAGGCGACGGGAAAGATGTTGTGGACTGCCTTCTTGGAGGGCGGTTGCAGCATCGGTCTTTGCTTGCAATGCATCTTGATGAGCGTTATTGGCTAATTCAGAGGCGCTTTCAGCCTTATTCTGCTTTGCAGTTGCTTGTTCTAAATTCTTCAGTGCAACTTTAACTTTGCTTTCTGAATCTTTGAATGATGTCTCAGCACGCCCTAAATCTTCTTTCCAAGCTCTCGCTTCAAAGGCATAGTCATCATTAGCAAGATTGTTTATTCGTTGACGAAGTTGATGCTCACTCTGTCGCAATTCAGCCAGTGCTGCTCGGCCTGTTTCAGCAACTAAACTGAGGCGTTCAACATCTTCTTCGGCCTTCTCAACTACTGAACTTCCTGCCATCTTACCGCCAAACTGTGGACGGTTTGCTCTTGCTGAGCCTCCAACCATCGCACCACTTCCTTCAACCACGGAACCGGTCCTGGTTACCATTCTAACACCGCCCATGTGGCGGCGAGCGACATCCATGGACTCGACAATTAGAGTGTCTCGCACCACATTGATGACTGCAAGTTCAATTGAATTATCATATTCCAATAAATCAGAAGCGAATCCCACTACACCAGGTT
>CBFHYB010000012.1:0-23638 GCA_965659915.1 Candidatus Thalassarchaeaceae archaeon | reverse complement strand
ATGCCCTGTGAGCCGGCAATAGAACCTGCACGTAGTGCCTCATCAAGTTCATCCTCTAAGTCTGCAAGACCTTGGAAACCTTCCGAAGTTCGTAATTCTCCTTCCATCTTTTCAAACAACTTGCGGGAACGAGAAGTTGAGGTCATTGAAATACCAATCATACCTATTGAAAATATAACCAACAGTAGAACTGCTCCTGTTATCACCTTACCAACGCTGTCTTGTAACAACGCACTCTGGGAGAGTTCTGATTCTAGCACATCATCTGCCCTTCCATCATTGTTATCATCTACGGGTACGCTGTTTGGGTCAAGTGGATTACTCACTGGATCAGAACGGACTTCATCGGAATTTGAGTAACCATCGCCATCAATATCCCAATCCCATGAATCTGGGATTCCATCGCCATCCATGTCAGGACAACCAAACATGAACACTGAGGAGTTACCCACTTTGTTAGGACAATCATCAGACATGTTTGTATTGGGCTGGTCAGCGTATCCATCACCATCTAAGTCAGACCACATTGAGCCATTTTGAGGGAAAGGATCTACACTGTCAGAGTATCCATCGCCATCCCAGTCTTCACAACCAAGTAATCCACCTAGTGAAGAGTTACCCCAACGCGCAGGGCAATCGTCAGGGTTGGTACCCGCGGGATTATCCCCATAACCATCGCCATCACTATCTTCCCATTGAGTTTCATCATCAGGGAATGGATCGCCATCATCTGAATACCCATCACCGTCGGAATCAATACAACCGTATTGGTCCTCAAAAGATGTGCCAAATGTATCTGGGCAATCGTCAACCGGCTCATTGCTTTCTTCAGCCTCATCGACATATCCATCACCATCGCGGTCTGGACAACCATTTGATGGTAAACCAGCTACAGTTGGGCAATCATCATTGTCGTTGGAAAGGCCATCTCCATCATTATCAGGACAACCAAATCTATCTATCGTGCTGTTACCATCTCTATCAGGACATGCATCTACTTCTGTACCGTTGGAATTGTCTCCAAATCCATCACCATCAGCATCATCATTCTGGCTAGGGTTATTAGGCACTGCATCTTCAATATCTGCCCAACCATCACCATCTGAATCTGGGCAACCAATTAGATTCTGCCAAGAATCACCGACCTCATATTCGCAATCATCAAAAGGTGGAATACTAGAACCTATACCTTCATCTTCAAAACCGTCATTATCCCAATCTAATGGCGATGGGTCGGGTGAATATGCACCTGCTACCCACATCCCTGGCCAATGTGCTTTACGGGTTGAATTCCATGAACCGTCAGCCCAATTATCACCCATACTATCGCCGTCTGAATCATTCCATTGAGTTGGCTGACTTGGGAATCTATCATTTAACACAGATTGTCCATCGCCATCCAAATCCAAACAACCATACTGGTCTCTCCATGAATTACCCCACATCATCGGGCATCCATCAGGAGTTGTGCCATTCGGATTATTTCCAAATCCATCTCCATCAGTATCCTCCCATTGAGTTGGGTCTGTAGGTAAATGATCTATTGTATCCGGCCATCCATCCCCATCATTATCAATACAACCAAAATATCCTGCTCCTGTTGAATTTCCAAAGATATCTGGACAGTCATCACCTTGGAAACCAGTTAAATTATCTCCAAATCCGTCACCATCACGGTCAAACCATTGGCTGGGATCATTCGGGAATACGTCAGTTCCATCACCAACACCATCTCCATCAGAATCAGTTCCATAAACGACAACCCAACCATCTCCACCACCAATACTGCTCATTGTAATTGAGTTGGCGTCATCGTAAGCGTTACTATGGAAATACCCGCCATAAGCAATTGTACCGTTACGAACTGCTACGGCGCGGCCGTAATCAGAACTACTACCACCAAAGTGGTGGATTGTATCCCAAGTCCAAGAACCGCCCTGATTCACAAGAGTAGCATAGAACGCGTCTGGGGAACCAACGCTTGTGATGTATGTATTACCAAACCACGCGGTGGAAGAATGATAATCACCGACAATTGTAAGGTTTCCTGATGATTCATCTAAATCAATTGCCCAGCAATAGTCTGTACTACTGCCCCCTACATTTTGAGCCCATAATGCGGTTCCTGAATTACTATATTGGGCCACGAAACAATCCCAGTTAGAACTCTGTTGATATGCGTAAATCCATGTCCCACTAAATTGCATTCTGTAGCTAAATCTCCCTGTAAGAGAAATTTCCCCAGAGTTATCTATTACGACATCTTCCCCATAAGATTGGTATGAACTTTCATATCCAGCCCAATTTGCCCATACACAGTTTCCACTTGAGGTATATTTAGTGATGAAAACGCGATAGTAATTTGATGATTGATAACTTGGCGACAATTGACCACAATTACCACCAGTCCCTTCAGGAGTCATCCAATAACTGAATTCTCCGACTACAGCAATTTCACCATTATCATTGACATCAATCCCTCTGCCTCTCTGGTAATAACTACCATACATCCTATGTGCCCATTCAACGTTTCCAGCAGAATTTATCTTAGCCACATATGCATCATCATATGTGTAACCAGGAATTGTTGTTGAGCCAAAATAAATTGTTCCGGATGTATAAAAATAACCTGTGGCGTAAACATTTCCATTATTATCCATAGCAACCCCATGGCCCCAATCAGAACTACTTCCTCCGCCTTTAATAGCCCATAACCAAGTACCATTAGTGTCTAACTTTGCAACGAAAAGATCGTAACTACCCTGGCTTGAAAAAGTATTAGACCCAAAGGTTGCTTGACTGTAAAATGAGCCAGTAATCGAGACATTACCGCCATCATCTACATCTATATCATAGCAATAGTCTGAACTGCTTCCACCCATTTTTTCAACCCACAACCAAGTTCCTGATGGAGAAATTTTGCCAACAAAACCATCGGTAGAACCCATAGCTTGGAGATTAATATTCCCGAATCTAGCATTGTTGTAAAAATAACCACAGACATAGGTATTTCCAAATGCATCCATTTCTAGTGCTTCTACTGAATCAGTACTTGAACTACCTGCGATTGATGTACCCCAAAGCAAGGTCTCCTGCGGCGAGGTGAAATGTACGGTACTTTCATCGGCTAATTCCACATTTGAAATCATAGTTGATAGCACTGAAAATATGAATATTGCGACCAAAATCGCTGATTTAAAAAACATCTTTCGCCGAGCAGGTAGTCCGTCACGCATGGTTATCCCTCACGCGCACGCGGGGTAAGGAGAATAGAACCTTTCGCTATTATTTTCTAGTGCCTTAGGCACCTGGGAATGATGTCAGAAAAGATTCAAGTCTTACCATCAATCGGTCATCACCTTGATTTTCTATCATTACTCTAACTGATTCTTCTACCAACGCGTGTTCATTTGGTTGAAGGCCCATTGCTCTTCGTAAACAATCAAGCATTGCCATCTCATCATCACTAATCACATCGTCATCTAGAGCTGCTATCAAAGCAGATTGGTAACAAGTTGCATCACCTATGTGGCGATTTGACCATTCATCTTCTTGAGCCGATGTAATAGGTGATTTTTCAATTTGATTTAGAATAGAGCGAGCGTACTTAGCAGTACCATCTTCTAAACCCAATGAGTTGGCTAAAATATTGAGAATTGCCATTTCATCATCCGTGACAATATTATCTTCCATCGCTACTCTCAAGGTTCTGAGATATACCATCAATCCACGACTCGCAGTGTGCGCCATGACCGACGCCAATCGCCACCGCTATTTGACGGTGACCTTAACCCATTTACATTTACCAGGGTGGTTAAAATCAGCATTTCATCTGAAATCATATATTGTCACCCCCTTTTCCGCATGTATGGGGGGCAGCAGGAAGTGAAGGGAAACATCCCCCCCGAAGTTCTTTCTGCCGCCGGACACCCACAAAGTGTAGCCAAAGTTGTTTCATCGTTATCAAACAATGATTATCTTACAATCAAACAACTCTCAGAAGACTCTGGCCTTTCTATTAGCCAAGTTTCTAGTGGCCTGAAACAATGTCGCTTTCGAGGTTGGGTCTTGTCAACTCAGGGTGCTGTTCAAGGAAAAGGCAGACCACGACATTTGTGGGAATTAAAGGTCTCACCACTTGAATTAATTAGAGAATTAGAAACAGAGGCAAAGACAAAACATATGATCTTGGCTAAAGCGGTAAAACGATTACGAGCCGAATTAGATAAATGACCGATTTTAACGGTTTGAAGAATTTATCAGTTCGTGCGTATTACACAAAGCCGGATTTCTTCCTTTTTTACTTATTTATCAATCAAAACGTTGTACTACTTTGCATTACACTTCAGCCAAATATGTATTACATTGTATTAACTTCGTAAGACAGGATAATATACCCCCTCCTTACGTGAGGAGAGTGGGGAAAGGCAGATGGGCAGTCCAAGTCAAATGATTTCAGTGCGCCTCACCGAGGAAGAAATCCTCGAAATTGAGCGCCGTGTTGGATTCGATGGGATGCGCAATCGTAGCGATGTGTTACGCCGTGGACTTCACAAGTTGTTAGACGAGACTTCTACTGAAAATGTAGGGCGCAGGCAGACTATCAGAATTAGTGAAGGCGTATCACAACAATTGAAAATTCTAGAACAAATGCTTGAAGTTGACGCGAGTTCAGCAATGGCACTTGGAATCGGACTGCTACTAGAGCAGCAAACAGAAAAAATGGACACTAGAGTTACAGATGCTCTAAATGTTCTGAAGAAAATTGATCTTCGAGGTTCTCATGAGGACCACACTGAGTAAAAAGGGTGAGAGAAAGTGAGCAATGGGATGCACACCAAGAAGAACCAGGGGGGGTGTAAAAACCCCCCCGCCCCAACACTTGGAATCTTCAATCTACGCCTTCGTGCCCGCCACTCAGTCGTTTCAGTAGCAGCTTCACATAATACCCCCGTTCCCACATATGTGGGAACACCCCTTCAAGACGAACTTTGATTTCGTCATACCCCGGCCCCTTTTGGGGCCCCCCTAATAGACTCAGGCCGATAGGCTCGCAATGTTGACATTTTACATGAAAAAAACCCAACCTTATTGAGCGTCCGAATCGCCGGTCAAACTCATGGTGGTGAAGGAACCTAGAATTCCCGGTTATCTCGCCCATGAAGAATTACGCCCAGGCCAGGATGAATTGATTGGTGAAGCATATGATGTGCTAATCAACAAGGGTAGCCACCTTGCCTGTGCTCCTACTGGGATAGGAAAAACCGCTGCCGCTCTGTCGGCTGCACTTGACGCTTCTTTTTCATCAAATGAAAAACGTACAATTTTCTTTCTTACTGGACGGCAAGCACAACACCGGATTGTTGTTGAGACTGTACGTAATATCAACAAACGCCGTACTGATGGGCAAAGCATAGTGAAATTAGTAGATATTGTAGGTCAACAATCGATGTGTATTGATGATATTAGAAAAGAGTTTTCTTCAATTTTTTCTCGCCTTTGTGCTGACAAAAGAAAGAACCGACATTGCCGGCCATATCTTCAGGAAGTTGAAGGATTACGATTGAAAGTTCTACAAGAACCACTTCATGTAAATGAACTCATTCAAGTTTCAAAAAGTTTCACTGAAGATGGACAAAGCAAAGCAACATGCCCGTGGAAAGTTGCACGAGAAAGCGCTAGCGGTGCAGACATTATTGTTTGTGACTACAATCACCTATTCCACGAGCGAGTAAGGGCAGCATCACTAGATGCAATGGGAATAAAATTGAATGAAATAATCATCATAGTTGATGAAGCACACAACCTTCCTGACCGCATCACTAAAGGAATGCAGAGGACGATAAACGATGATTTGGTTTTATCAGCCAGACTTGAAATGGAAGAACACATTGAAACTCTTGAAGAAAAAGAAAAGAAAGGTTTGTTTGATGTTAGGCCAGAAACCTACGCTAATTTACGAGCCGTGAAGGCAGCTATTGAGAGAATTCGTGCAGATTTAGCAGGGTTTTTCAGAACTCAAACTCAATCCCTTTACAAACAAAAGGCAGACGAGGCTAGGATAGATAACCAAGATCTGCTAAATCTACTATCCTCAGCATTATCCTCTGACATTAGTGGCAACAATCTCAGCCTGAATCAAATCTCAGAAACATTGGCCTCAATAGAAGTTGAACTAGACCCTGACCTAGATGAAGGAAAGGAAACCGCTAGCGAGCGACTTTCAGAATTATTCAGCCTCATAGATCGATTGGGAGGGAATAGAGCATTGGCGTTCATCTTCTCACATGGAAAAGGGGATGCACCCCGATTAACAACCCACCTTCTTGACCCAGGAATTGTTTCTGGACCTGTGTTTGAGGAGGCAGCGGGAGCACTGCTGATGTCTGGAACTCTCTCCCCACCAGAGATGTATGGGGAACTTCTTTCCTTACCCAGCACTAGACCGATTTCTTCCAAAGAGTACCCATCCCCGTTCCTTTCCGATAAACGGCCAGTAGCGATTGCAACGGGTGTGACCTCAAAATACACTAGGCGTGGGGCACAAAATAATGAAAAAATACGCGCACATATTCGCGCAATATCTACTTCAACACCAGGTCATATCGCTGTTTTCGCCCCCTCATATGCAATGTTGGAAGAAATTATTGGTGGTGAGATATGGCATGGACGCCGTGTATTGAAAGAAGAAGCAGGTTGGTCAAAAGGCCGTATTGACTCGCTCTTGCGCGATATGGATATGGCACGTTCTGCTGGAGAAAAAATTCTTCTTGCAGGAGTATTCTCTGCAAAATTGGGAGAAGGCGTAGATTATCATCGAAATCTGCTAGATGCAGTGGTTTGCATCGGTCTTCAAATCCCGCCACCATCAGAAGAACTGAAAGCACGGAAAGACTACTATGAAGAGCGATTTGGTAGTAGTAAATCTTACCGCTGGGCAGTACAACAACCAGCGGTAAACTCGCTGATGCAAGCAATGGGTAGACCCATTCGAAAAATGGGTGATCGCGCCTTTATTTTGTTACTAGAAGATAGACTATTGATGCCACAATTCAAACGATTACTTCCAACCAACATCAACATCTTGACTGTGTCAAGTGAAGAGTCAACTAGTCGCCATGCAACACGCTTCTTCAAACGTCATCCAGACCCGGCAATTGAAGATGATTAGACACGAAGGATTCAATGAGGGCGGGCTCAACGGAGTAGATAGGTGAGAGAGATGGAGTGGCAGCCAATCACTATTCAAGTTGACCAAGAAAAGGCTAACAATGTACCTGAAAAACGCTTTACTGAGGGGTTAAGCGCTTCTCCTGAATTACTTCATCAGAACTTCCTTTCAGACCTCGGACACCTACAAGAAATCCATGATATTCATCAAACAACAATGGAAAATCAATTTGCACCAGTAGAAGCAAATTTTGATCGTATCGCCGGAGTCCTCTCAACCGAGTCAATGTTGGATAAATTTGATGGGAAATTAAATGATGACCATCTATCATTCCCACTACACGGATGTGAACTTTCAGGTGTCAAACTTAGTGCTGCTGAATTAGATGAAAATTCAATCGTCAAATTGAGTGTTACTGGTCGTGATGGTGACGAATTTGAACAGGCATTTTCATTACCAAACGGAAGTAGACTCGCAACAGCAACTTGGGTTGGTGGTGAATTGCATCTCAGCCTCAACCGCTTGAGTTAGCCTAGTTATCACTAATCAGTAACTAAGCGATTCTGGAAACGGATTTCAAACCGTTTCTTGATATCAGCGAAGTGGCACTTCTGCGAGTTCGTCAATCTGGCCAAGTACTCTACCGAGTGCATCTTGCGCTTGAGTTTTGTGAGCCTCACCCATTTCGTGGCGTGAGTACCTCGCCTCTTCGAATACACTGTCAAGAGCAACCAAAGCTTCCTCGTTAATTGGTAATGCCTTGCGAATTGCCATCTCGAATTCACGAACTGTCTCGAAGTCACGTCGTAGGAAGCGGTGTCGCATTAGAATAGCACAGAGGCTTTCATAACAGTTGAAAATAGCCTCTCTAGTTTCATCACCTGCAGCCAATAATTCTGCTGTATAAGCGAATACATCTGCTAATTCTGATAATGCTGATTGCTTACGGCGGCGCCAATAAACTACGAAAGCAATGGAACCAAGAACTGCTGCAATTAAACCGCCATATAACCAGTTACTAATTCCCTCTTCAATGGTTGCTGCTGAAAGCACTATTACTTCCATAGTAGTTTCAAGTCTCTCCCTATCATCCTCAGCAACTTTTTCATCAGTTGAATTGATTTGCACGTAAAGTGAACCATAGGTTGAACCATCTCCATAAGGCGCCATTGGTGGAACTGAAACAAACTCAAACCAGAATGAACCATTATCTGCTGTACGTCCAGTTAATGTTCTACTGAGACCATATGAATCGTTGTACAGAACGGCTGTAACCAAAATATCACTGGCTGGTAATTGTGTATCCTTTGCTGTTCCCTTAACCCATGCAATGACTCTGTCACCATTGTAAGGAACGACCTCTACACCTGTCTCAAAGTCAACTGGAATTACCACAAATATTGAGGTGTTGATTTGACCACCATTGTAGTTTCTTGAGGTATTATCCATAGCCCTTAGAGTCAATGTTATGTCACCTGCTGACATATATTGAGGCGCAGTTAACTGAATACTGAAACTACCATCAGACATCCATACAACTTGCTCGGAAATGCCAAGGTCACTCTGATTCCAATAGAGGATTAGATCAAGCATCTCTACTGGATTTCCACTTCCTCCAACCTCAAGGATTCTTCCTTCAATGATTATTGGATGAGAGGAAGAAGAACGAACAATGATGTTCTCGTTTTCAACCAATTGCCAATCAATGTCGGACCAAGTAGTTAGAGTCGTTGTTGAGTTAGTTGCAAGCCATGATGCCTCTCCAGCATAGTGGGCTGAAAGTGTGTGCTCTCCACGTGCTGAAACCATACTCACTGGAATTAATAGTTCAAATTCACCAAATGAATCAGTTGTTACGGTGTCAACAAAGACTCCGTCAAGCAAAATGTCAACACTTCGCCCTGCAATTCCAGGTAAGCCAATTGCGTCGGAATCATACAAGCGCCCGGAAACATTCCAGAATGTGCCACGCGTTGCATCACCGTTGTCCTCACTAGTTAACAATAAATCAGAATGATGAGCAACCCAAATTGTTCCATTTGCACTTGCTTCACGGTACCAACCTTGGGCTGGAGCATAGATTTCTACTGGATGTGAACCAAGCCCGATATTGTTAGGAATCGTCCATTCAATGGTCCAAACTCCATCAGAATCAGAGTATACTGTACCTAGAAGAGTGCCATTGAATCGAACTTCTAGTGAGTGATTTAGAAGCCATCCTTCAGGGAGATTATCCCTTACTGTTCCTTGAATTGTAATATTGTCATTTATTGCAATCTCAGATGGCAGTACCATATCTACATTGACTGCGCTGTACACATTCCATGAGGTGTTCGCTTCAGAAGGTAAGTAGAAGGTTGAGCCAGTAAATCTCATCTCCATCATCTGTGGCCCAAGAGGTGAATCCGCTGGCACAGGATAGTAAACCTGGAAGTTGCCCTCACTGTCTGTTGTAACATTTGTAAGCCATGCATTGTCAAACCAAACTTCCAAGGTTTCGTTTGCTAACCTGTTGTCAACAATATCAAACAGAGTACCATCAATGATGAGTAGTCCTTCTCTATCGACATCTCCTCCACCACCTAGCAGAACTATGTATGTTGGAACACTAATGTTAACCCACTGTTCAGCAGATGAATTGAGGTAATACTCAGGGTTGGTAGAGTCGCCTTGACCTATTGGATCAACCCACATAAATCCGCCTTTGAAGAAAATTGTCACAAGATGACTTCCGGCAGCTGTTTCACTAGGCATTGTGTACATCAGGCTGTAAGTGCCAGTAGATGCATTTGACTCAATGAAAGCACCCGTATCGTTGCCATCAACTGAGAGATGCAAGATACTGGCTGCTGGCACACCACCAGTCTGTAACAAGTTGCCATGCTCATCAAGTAGAGTTCCATTAACCCAAATTATGTCACCTGCGATGAAATTACCCTCTACAGAATCAATGGTGATTACTGTTGGTGCTAAGATTATGACCATTACAGTATCCTCATCACCAATAACTCCTGTTGTTCCTGGCATGCCAAGATAACTAGCATTAATTGAAAGCGGACCTGGTGCGATATTGTCAGGTACGTTGAGTAGAGCCCATGCAGTTCCGTTGATATCAGTAACAACTGTTGTTGAAATATTTAGAGTAGGGAATTCAACGGTAATTGTCGCGTTGGAGATTACTGCTAGTGTGTTATCTTGTAACATCACTTGAATACTTACATTATCTCCACGTACCGTTCTGTAATCAGGGTCGAGATTCTCTGGTGTCAAAATACTGATTACAGAATAACCCCGGCTATCAAATGTATTGTTACCGTTTGAACCGAGATAGTAATTTACAGTTGGAGTATAACTTGCTGCTAGCAGATGAGAACCACGTGGGAAGTCTGAATCCAAAGTAATGACTGCTGTCCATGTTCCATTTGGTTGTGCTATTGCGTTAGAAACTTGGAAATTGTTTGTGAATCCATCAATACTAACCTGCACTTGTGGCAGAAGGCCAGCACCATCCCTAGCAATGATTCCCGAACCATTGTCAGAAACTAGGCTTCCTGTGACATCAAAAGAACTACCTGAAAGCGGATTGGCACTAATGTTATCCACAACAAGTACGGTGATTGAACGCACGCTAATTGTACTGATTTGGTGAGTCGTTGGATGCATTTCCCAAATTCCTGTTGCATTGTAGTAAATTGTCACAGTTATCTGCCCAAGAGGCTGTGTGTTTGGAACTGAGTAAGTCCACGATGCAGTTGCATTGCTGTCTGTCATCGATTCTGGCATCCAAGTATCGTGGAATTGGGCCGCAACCGTAGTGTTGGTAATTAGCCGGAAATTGTCAGATGCTTCAACCAATACTGCGCCGAAACTAATGTTCTCACCACGTGTAACAACCACCGGAATTAGTGGAGTCTGTTGTTCGAAATCAGTAACACCAATAATCAACATTCCAGAACTTGCTGAACCGGTAAGGTAGAATGGATTACTGCCGTCAAGAACTGAAACTACAAGAGTCTTGTTTCCATTGGTAATACCATCATTATTTGGATCAGTTGGAACTGATAAGTTGAATGAACCATTGTTAGCAGTGATATGACTTGCAACCAATGTTTCAGACGGGTCCCCTAAGAAGAATACCTCAATTCCAACTGGCCCATTGAACGGACGAGATACGTCATTTCCATCATTAACAGTACCTACTAATTGGAAACTAGTTCCTGCTGTCACATTCAGTGGCACGGATGATATCACAACATCAGATGGTACCTGAACTGTGACATTCATGAAAGTTTCATTGCCCCACCAGCGTGTTGAACCAGCAGTGAGTGGATCGGATGTATCGTTGGCCATCCAAATCCTCACATCGTAGTAACCTGGATCCATTGTAGGAGGAACAACCCAATTCAAAATTGTCACACCATCTGCACCTGAAACTACTTGGCCAATTGATGTGTTTGTGCCGCCCCAGTCCCATGTGAAATTGACTGTTTCTCCGACAACTGGGGAACCATCACCAACATCTGTAACTGTGATGTTGTAAGGAATTGAATTTCCTGCTTCAACTATAACTGATGTAATGTTACTCTCCAGCACCAACTCCGATTCAAGTCCAATTAATGCGGCTGGTGAAGTATCCATCCAGTAGTATGCGCCAATTGGATTTGTTGTAAATGTATCAAAATCAAGTATTGCTGTAAGGTTATGAGCTGCTGATGCTAGGTCAGAAGGTAATGTCACTACAACTGAATAATTTCCATTAGTTTGATTTGACAATGCATTGCCTAAGGGTATGAATATTGGCATTGGAGGTTCTCCATTGGGGCCACTAGGGCCTGTTCCAGGCAAGGCAATTGAAAATCGTACATCTGAGGTGTTCCATAGAATTGGAGTACCTAGTACATCATCAGTAACAGTTCCTGAAATTACTGTGGTGCCACCTAAGTGAGTCCACTCTTGAGCGAGATTGATTGACAAAGTTGCAGTTCCAGTAACAAGGAGAAGGCCACTAGCATTTGATGGCTTGAACCATTCACTACCTGCGTTCCCGCCAAGGTATCCATCGTAGGAAATGTTCCACCAATAATCCCCCGCTGCAAGGGTTCCAGAGGGTGTAAACTCACTAGTAATCCAGTCGCCAACAGGATCAACTGAAGTATTGACAAGAGTCCCATCAAATGTCATAAGATAGGTGCCGTTGAAAGGAAGATTAGAGCTACCAGTATGGTCCGCCAATGATACCATCACTGATGCCATTTCGCCGCGACCAATTGAACCAAGACCGAAACTCATTGTAACTTCACTTCGTAAACCATATCCCGTGAATTCATCTTGGTCAGAAGCACCGGGAATACCTTGTCCAAATAATAATTGAACATCCAAATAACCAGGGCCAACCGGTACATCACTACCATTCAGATTCCAAGTTATGTTGTATACCCCATTCGTTACTACCCAAGTTGTGATATTGCTGTAACTTGTATTACTTCCATTACTTCGCAATAGGAGAGATATGTATCCATCCATAGGTGCAGGTGATGCACCGCGAGTAACCACAGTACCATTTACATAGAGATTTTCGTTGATTACTAACAACGAATGATTGCCACCAGGGCCTTCTATTGTAGCAGTCATATTTGGTGCTGCTGAAACATTCATTGTGAAATTCATTGAACCAGGACGTGCATGATAAATCGGAGTCAGACCTAAATTCAAATTGGCCTCATGCCATCCGGCAAAGGAAATTGTTGCTTGACGCAAACCTTGTGTTTCAAGGTCTGACAAGTTAACATCAAAGGAAAAGAAACCATCTGTCCAAACGGGTGCTTGTAAGGTCACATTAGCACTCAAAACCGATGATGGATACGTCAATTCTACCGTGAAATTGCCTTTCAATGATGGGTCCGTTTGTGGTTGCGCATTCCAAAGCATGTTACCAGTAATGGTAGTTGTAGTACCAGCCCCTATAATCGGGGCACCCAACGGTTCAGGCCCTGTTAAGGTGAAATTAACATCGTCGGTAATATTCAGCGTCACCGCGTATACTTGGTACGAATACGGCACATAACCGCCTTGTCGAGACTCAACAACCACTTTTGCGTAACCAGGGCTAGGCATCATCGCTGGAGTTCCGTTTATTGAGAAGTTACCATTTTGGTCAGTCAGAATAGCACGGATACGAGAATCTTCATTCAAAATTGAAGGGTTCATCGGAGTGGTATCATTTGCTGAAACAAGATACGCATTCACAAGTGCATCAACAGCTCCTGTGCTGTTGTTGGTGAACTGTAATGAACCATTGATGTAAATCAATCCAGAAGAAAGATCTCTTTCAAGTGTTAGTGGATTCACACTCTCATTGGTGAATTGAACATCTTCGGCGGGAGGACAGGGGTCAATTGGTATCCAACCCATATCCAAATTAGTCCCGCTTTGTTGTAGGTGAACTTCAGACCAAGTATTCCAGTTTGAGCCCATCACCATGTAACCTGTGCCATGCCAAACACCCCCGGTGTAACCAGTTACTGTACGTGCAGGTATTCCTGCTATCCTTGCCATGGTGGTGAAAATTGTCACATATTCGGAACACGAACCCTCTCTAGCATGGTCAAGAATGAAGCGTGTGACATCTTCAACATTCGGTGCCCCCGAACCATCAAAATTCAACTTGAAGTCGGGATCGGTTACATTAGTGTCTTCCTCTGAAAGATAATTTTTGATTGCCTGAACTCTATCCCATGCTGAAACCGCGCCAGAATCAGTAATGACACCGTAGGTAATGTTGGTAACATTAGATTCCAGCGATGAGTAGTCTGTGAAATAGGCTGGTAAATCTGTTGCGTATGGGGATGGGAATTCTACGCCAGACTGAAGTTCAGCATCGGTGTAAAACACCTCTGGGGCACTGACCATCATGCCTCCAACCGCTGTTGCTGATACGCGGATATCCCGTGTATGATTTGTTTGATTCAATTCTGCCATTGAATCAAACCATGACATATATTCTATTGTATGTGAGGGCTGAGGTAAGGTGCCACCCGGTTCAATAGGCTGAAGGAACTCTAATAGCCACATTTCTGTAGAATTCCAAAAAGTATTGTTTGCAACCTGATAGGTGTTGATATCACCGGCAGACAACTGCTGTTCACTAACTAATGATGTATTTATTCCATAAGCACCACCTGTATAGAAATCATAGGTTTTTACTCTCCAACGGTGGATTGAATCTGTATCTACACCTGCACCTGTGCTGGTGGTGTTATTCGCATAGAAAGCAATCTCATTCGGGTTGATATCATCTGTTGGGTCCCATGGATTTTGAGGGCTGAGGTGACAGTCTTGCCAAAATTGAGGTGGGCATTCTTCATAATCGCTCATCCCACCACCATCGGTATCGGGATTTCGCCAATCAGTACCAGTTTGGTTCTCAATGTTATCAGGGATCCCATCGCCATCAGTATCAGCTGGATTCATGTCATCAGATGGGTCATTCTGTGGATTAGTTCCATCTAGATATTCTTGTGAATCAATTACTCCACCATTATCAGTATCAACATCAAGGTAATCGGTCACATATGCATCAGTTGAACCATTGCCTGCGCCCATACCAGGTACAAACATCAAATCACAACCGGTTGTGTTCTCAAAGTAATCATTGAGCAAATCCCCATCTGTATCTAATGTGTTATCACAGGGTTCCATTGGATCAGTTGAATTTAGTATTTCATCCAAATCATTCTGACCATCTCCATCAGAATCATACACTGTAGAAATTGAGAACCATCCCCATATTGAGAGAGTCTCTTCCCAATCTGCTAAACCATCACCATCACTATCCTCGTAATCATCATCACAATGGGAGTGAGTTGTACCTAACGAGCCAGAGTTTGAACCTTCATAGTGGCACCAACTGCCGTTCTTGGAAATCACTTCCACGGTATTTGCTGGTGGGGGTGTAACGACTCCAAAAAGAACATTATTCACTACTGCACCATAACTGAAACTCGTCAATACTCCACTAGAATCATTGTAGTATCCAGTGGCTCCATTTAGAGTTCGCCAATCAATTGGAGTTGAGTCAAAGCCAGAAGCATCTGTAAGATAGAGGCGCTGAAGCGATGCACTGTATCCACCAGCCTGAGCAGCGGTATCTAGGGTTGTGCTGTAATCAATCATTGACATACATGGGTCAGTTGAGTGTGAAAGATTTGACTCATCACCATCGCCAACACCTCCAAAGTCAGTATCGTAAACATTCCACATTGTACACGAGAGGTTCTCAATCCAGTTGTCAATTCCGTCATTATCGAAATCCCCTGCATCCTCTCTACGAGTGGGGTCGGTTTCATTTGAGTCAACTCTACCATTACCATTCTTATCTTCATCACCATCATCAAACTGGTCGCCATCTGTGTTATTGTTACGAGGGTCGCTGTGTTGAGGAGGGTCCCCGTATGTTGAAACATTAGCCTCAATGCCATCTTCAATCCCATCACTATCAGTATCAACAGCAGTAGGATCGGTGAGAATGGTCAATGCTTCCCAACCATCTTCTAATCCATCATTATCTGTGTCGTTATCCCAAGGATCTGTATCAGTGTCTTGGTCTACGGAAGCTGTTTGTGATAAACAACCGAATAGAGGGTTACATGGATTTACATTCTCAGTAGCCTGTTCAGTCTGTGGGTTACCTGACATGAAGTAAGGAGTCCCTCCATTTGTGGTTGTCCACGAAGGATTGACATACTCCTGAATATTGACTAAACCATCGCCATCAGGATCACCCATCATTCCATCAATTCCTGTCGGATTAGTTGCATTCAGTCCATTTGCAACTTCCCAACCATCTGGAAGCCCATCACCATCGGTATCCCATCCATCAGGGTCCTCATCAGAAAGGCCATCACCATCATCATCATTTGAACCACAAACTTGGTCACCATCCTTATTTGGATCTGCTTGGTCAACAAGGCCATCTTTGTCATTATCAATCCCATCATTACAAATATCACCCATCGGATCTTCATCACAAAGAATTACTGTGGAACCATTTCCATCATTTCCTGCTGCCCCACAAGCTGGTTGATTGACTTGCATTGCACCCTCTTCATTCCAATTTCGTACTGGAACTGTGCCGTTCCACCATACACCGTTATCAAGCACATTTGGAGTGTTTGAAGAATCCCATCCGACTGGAGTTAGGTAAGTATACTCTTGGAGATTGGACATAGAATCACCATCAGGGTCACCTGAAGCACCATTACTTCCTAGTGAGGAACCGTCATTTGGGTCCAACCCATACTGCCATTCCCAACCATCAGGTAAACCATCATTATCAGAATCCCAATCTTGACATTGAGTCTGTAGTAAGAATTCCATACCACAAGTTAGTCCATCCCCATCTTGGTCGGTTGATGCAGACGCTTCCCAAGCAGCAAATTCCAACGCCGCTAATGAAGTTAATATCATCAGCGAGGCTAGAAATAAAGCCTTCATTCTCATCTTGCTTTGGAGCCTTGAAACCGCGTAGAATTTTGATTGACCTTGCATAAGCATACTTGAACCCATATACTAACCATATCTCTTGCCTCTTAATACAGTTGGAGCACAGTTCATACACACATTTGCACCGGTTTCTATGGATGATTCAATCACTACTCAAATTACTGAGCATCATCAACGCAATAATCAAGGGCACAAATACCCCTAGAAAATCACTTCTTAAAAGTAAATATTAAGGTCATGAAAATAGTGATTTTATCCAACCAATTAATCCACCAGAAGTAGACTTTTTAGATGAAGATTTTGAAGCCGATGATTGACGTAAAATCATGTCACCATCTCGAATTAAATCAGAGAAATTAAACTCCAATCTGAAATTCATAAATAAAATTAAATTATCCATATTTTTGAATAAAGTGCTGATTCTACTACCAAATTTTTTCTTAAACCTGTTACCAACATCTGCATAATTAACAGGATATTCTATGGTAGTCAAAAATGGGATTGCTTCTTCAATTTCTAATGGCAATTGATATATTGAAATCTTTAGTTTATCAAGGTCATTTTCACTAAGACATTGCTTGAATTCTTCAAGGTGCATTCGCTTTCCTTTTCCACCCCTATTATCAGAACTTTTTCTAGGTTGAATATCAACATTTTTCTTAGACTTAGGTTGCGGCTGTTTACTACTAGGCTGAGACTTTGATGTTGACGGCTCGGAATTAGGCGAATCTCGCAAGTGAACATCAACTGGTTGTCCGTTGACTAACTCTACTCTTAATTCACTGCTCATCACTTGAGTTAATTGATCATGGAAGGATAGAGTTGTTGGAACATTCATCACCCCCATCAATGATTTCCTATTTGAGAAATTTTGGCCTAATTTTTCATTAACAAGCCCAGTAATCTCTGATGCTAAGAGTCCACAGTTAACCGAGCCATCTGCCAATCTTTCTCTAACCACTTCACGAAATGCTTTTCGAGCCTGTCTAACGGTGGGAGAAGTTGAGGTTTTCTTTGATTGAGATGGCTGTTTTGTTTGCTTCTTTTTCGCTTTCTTTTGAGCGGGTTTTTTGCTACCCTTTGAATCTGTTTTTGGCTTTGATTTGATTAATTCCTTGACTTGATGAACTGTAGGCTTTGGTAAATCAAAGGAGGGATTGGGAAGGAAAATATCCCCAGCAAAGGTGTAAGAAATCACTTTGCTATCTCGCCATTTGTAAAAATCCTCTTCACCATTAGGATATTTTGACACGTGGTCTTTCATTCTATCATTAGTAACAGCATAAGCACCTTGTTGCCAAGCAAATTGTAGCCAGTAATCATCATCATGATCTTGTGATGGAACAGAAACAACAGTTCCTTTATCTCTCAATGGTCGTAAAATTGAGGGGTTATCCACACCCTTCTTGCCTGCATTGTCACTAAGATAATGCCGCGGTACGAAAGCGTATACTTCGTACCCAGCATCAGAGTAATACGCTACCGCAGTTGCAATCCCTGTGGCTGATGCCGGCCACTTATTTGCAGAGTGGCTCATCCCCACATTGGGGCCATCAATCACTATCACTACCTTTGATTCTTCTTCATTTTCTGCCAATTAGCAACCCCTCCGAGGGGTCCAACCTGTTGCCTAGACCTCGTGAAATCTGATGAAAGCCCCTTTTGAGAGCCGCCATCAACTTCTACGCGTCCGACCCAAGTCGTTAATCTGCCCTAATGGGTAGGCTATTAGAACCCTCTCAATTGATTCAATCATCAATTAATTCAATTTCATCAAGGTCATCATCTTCTTCATCAACTGCGATTTCCTCTGATTCAGGTTCTCCATCTGTTACTGCTTCAGGTAAGTCAAACTCTTCTTCGATTTCATCTTCGTATTCATCTTCATCCCAAATGCCAACTCTTCTGCGCTTACCTGCAATTGCTGCCACTACTAGGATGATGAATCCCGCAAGCATCATCATCGTTGAATTACGCATATTACTCAATTCATTTGTAATTCTGACTATCGGATCATTAATTTCAACACGAATATTAATATCTAATTCTGCGTTAAACTGGTCCGAAAATCCAGTATCAAATGATTGTGGTTTTCCAACTACTTCTATGGTGTGGAAATCACCGTGTCTAGCATCTTCTGAAGCGGTGATTATAACGTTAAATGTAATCTCTGAAAAAGCATCAACTAGAACTAGGGATGATTGTGTGTTTGGATTTTCTGCAACTACAGTCCATCCATTAGGCGCGGTGGCGCTAAGAACAACCTGCATATCCGTATTCCCTTCATTCTTGAGAGTCATTTCGTAAATTTTTTCGACACCAGGTGCCAAAGCTTGATTTGTGGTATTTTGAATAATCTTCAACGCAGGGTCTCCGTCTCCTACTTCAATACTAATTGGTAAATCAAAGAATCGCTGTGTATCGGTATTCTCCGTAACTTCTTCAATCCGAACATAAATCGTATGATTTGCTGCTAATACTTGGTTGGTTAGGTGTATCTCAAGATTAAACTCAACGGTATCCCCAACAGTCATTTGCATTACTGGCATTGGGTCATTGTCAGTATTGGTGATGAAATAATCCCACAAAGTGTATTTCCCATGTTCACCATCTTCGTTCCTCTCATAGGTGGCAGGATTGACGACTCTCCAATCAACAACTTGGTTCTCATCCCCTGAAGTTTGAGTTGCTTCTACTCGCATTCTGACATCGATGTATTCATCACTATCATCATTGAGACAATTCTGATATTCAACATGACCTAAGCCATTACTTCCCCCATCGCAATCAAAGACTACTGATGCTTGTAATCCATTAGTACGGTGAGGAGTGAAACTAACTACCGCGGAAAGGGAGGTATTACCTGCACTAGATAATTCAATTTGCATTAAACCATAGTCAGGGTCATCTGGCTCTGATGAAGGATTGACAAATAGTGCAATTGTGTAATTAGTATGTCTCGGCATTGCTGGGCTGTGCCACAAGCCATCATTTGGGTCTTGGGTAATCATCTGTCCAGTCTGGTTATCTACGAAGTAAAATACAGTGCCTCTAGGCTTCTCAGTGACTTCAAAACGGAATGAATCAACATCAAATCCAGTATTGAATATTTCAATGTAGAAAGGTGTGGGAGGGCCAAGGTCGTCAACAAATTGAGGGACTGTTACATCTAATTCAAATTGCCCACCCTGCAGTGTTGAATTGTCTATCTGATCTTCATGTTCACTATCCCAAAGTGCTACCATCGGAGGTGCGAAGACATCCAATTTCTCCAATGTAACTTGCATGGTTGTATAATGGACTTCGGCACCACTTGTGTTGTAAGCACGCACTGAGATATCAAGTCGAGGCGGTGCATTCCCTAATTCTGTAGGAGCCGCTAATGTCAATTGTGCTGTAACTTCATTCCCACCATCACTAATGGTGTAACCTTCTGGCCTGTCAAATAGAGCAGACCAACTTGAATCAAGCGAAGTCTGAACATCCAATTGAATATCTAGAGAGGAACCTGAAGAGCCAGTATGTCTCAAAATAAATTGAATTGGCGTGGTTTGTCCTGGAGCAATGTATTCTGCACTGCGGTCGGCGGCATTCCTTACAGAAACCCCATATTGCTTAACAACCACATCATCATGTTCAAACACAAATGGGCTTGAACCTTGAAGGTCATTGACTGAGAGGGTCAAATCGTAAACTCCTGCTTGAATGCCTGCAGGATAAGTCCAGACAAAGGTTCCAACCAATACTCCTGCTGACTCGGTCAACTCAGCATTCGTGAAAGTGTGGTCAACTGGGTAACTTCCATCGGGGGCACGCAACTGAACAGAAACTGCAGTGACATCTTCTCTCCCTAAAGCATTGACAACATTTACTTTGAACGCCATTGAACGGTGTTCCGGTAGTTCATTAGGATACCAATCCAAGGTTTCAGGGTCAGTCCAGAGAGCGCCTTCTGAAAAGATTCTCACCTCACTTCCGGATGCAGCATTTGACCAGAACTCCATAGTCGAGTAATCATCAGAAGAGTCTGGGTCTCCCCACATTACTTCAGCATCACATGATGGCCCAAATGGACCACCACCTTGCCCTTCACAAGTAGATTCTGCTGATATTGTAAGAGTCAGCGCACCACCTGCTGGGATGGATTTGTATTGGTTACCAATCCACTGTAAGCGGACAATCTCTTGATTCCATCCACAACCGAATAAATCGTCACAAGCACCCTGTTCTTTCTGCTCTGTCGCTATTGTTTCTGAACTACCACTGTCATCTTCAATCCTTAATGTAAAGGTGTAAGTTGCTGTTTGTTGCTGTGAACCTGCAGTTGCTTTTAGGAAAATATTGAGTGGTATTTCCCAGCCATTGCCGCCACCAGATGCTACTCTGCCACCAACTGGCATGTCACTGAGTACAATTCTAGTCCTAAATTCAAGTGATCCTGCAAGAGCTGATTCATTACTCTGGCCATTATTTGGGGTCTTGGTGGTTAGGTAACCGTCGCCACCCGCTGTTGAATTTCTTTTGTCAAGAAAAATGTTGTACAGTTTCATTGGAATTTCGCCACTATTGTAGCGCGGCTCTTCTGATAATAATTCTGAACTCGGTGGTTGAGAATATAACGGTGCTAAAAGTGTAGAAATCATCACAGCAACGAGAATTAGCGATATCAATGACAATCGCCGTGGGGCGGCAGAGGTTGATGTTGTTAGTTCCACGGCTACGCCGTGTCAACGGTCCGTTAAAGGGTTCATGGTTGAGAGTATTGAATCTGCATCATTATAACAACAGTTTAATGGACTCCAATTTTTCTAAATTTAATGGTTTTCACCAGTATTCATCAGACGCCACATTGATGGGTGAGAGGTGTGGACGAGGGGGTGCAGGGGTTGCCAAGCCTGGTCAACGGCGCCGGACTTAAGCTCCGGTCTCAAGAGGTTCGTGGGTTCGAATCCCACCTCCTGCATTAATTTGAAATCTAAGTTTAGAATCAGGCACAATAAAAAATTGAATGATTTTTCAATCTTTCAATCTCATCATTTTACAACCGATTTCACTACCATCTTCGTAGACGTCTAATTTTGTTGCTGTAACTGAAGCAGCAACTGCTTCGAATGGTAGGAGTAGAGAATCAAGTAAATCGCCTACCAATGATTCAAGTAAATTCGTTCGGACTCCACTAATTTTTTCATTGATTTTTCCACGAATGAAATCATAATCTAGTACTCGATCAATCTCATCTTCGTCTGGAATCGCAGCACCAGAGATGAAAATGTCAACATCAAAGCGTATTCGTTGTGTTACGCCTTGCTCTTCTTGTAATACTCCAATTTCCATATCAACGATGTAATTGCGTAATTGCAAAGTAGTTAACGAATAACCAACTTTTTCCAATAATTGCCGTTCAAATTCTGATGATTCCATTCACTCACCTCGCCCATACAGCACATCTGTATCACGAGGGTGCAATCTTTCCCCGCCATCAACAAACAGCACTTGTCCAGTTATGGATTGTGCACCAATGAGAAAAACCACCGCTTCTGAAATATCACGTGCTGTTGCCCCTCTCCCAAGAGGGGTTTTGTCATGTAATTTTTCAAATTCTGATACTGGAGCATGTGGAGAAGGAAGAGTTAGTCCGGGCGCGATTCCATTAACACGAATCCCTGGTGCTAGCCCAATAGCAAGTGGTTCTACTAACCCCGCAAGAGCAGTTTTTGATGCAGTGTATGAAAGATAGTCAGGATTAGGATTTTCCAACTTTTGATCTAGCAGATTTATGATGCAACCCTGCCCTTCCAAGGATTGCTCAGCGAAGGCTTGAATTAGCAAAATGGGTGCTAACGTATTTGTTGCTATAGAACGGATGAATAGGTCGCTATTTAACGAACCAATATTGTCATATTCAAACATTGATGCATTGTTAATTAAAATGTCAATCGGCCCAAAGATTTGAACTGCTTTTGGAAGCAGTGATTTAACATCCTCTGGCTCTTCCAAATCAGCCCTTATTGTAGCGGATTTTGAAACATTATTCAACTCCTCAGACAATGATGTTGCAGCGTCAACCGAATTCCTGTAATGAATGATAACTGAATGGCCGTCATTAGCCAATGCGCGGCATATCTCGGCGCCGATTCGCTTCGCCCCACCAGTAACTAGAGCGACCCCCATTACAACACCCGCGAAAGAAGCGGTGGGCCAAACTGTCTTGAGGCTACCGCGTTGAGTTGATAGCGTTATGAAATCAAAGCCTTAACTTGAATCGCCTCCCCGGACACATTAGGGGATGCAGATGCCAGGACAACAACTGCCAATAAACGACCTCTCAGAAACTAGTTCTGGTGGTTGTGGTGGTATTGTAAGGTCCTCTGTAAAGGATCGGAGAAAATCTGAGCGCAAACGCTTGCCGGAGTGGTTTCGAACCTCTCTTCCGGTTGGGGAAGCCCAAATTCAGTTCAATGAAACAAAATCACGAGTTAAGGAAAACAACCTGCACACAGTGTGCGAAGAAGCTCGCTGCCCAAATGTTCACGATTGCTGGGGTAGGGGTACTGCAACATTCATGATTGCTGGACAAGAGTGCACACGTTCCTGTCGTTTCTGCGCCGTTGGAACTATCAAAACACCACCTCCTTTAGATGAGAATGAACCAAGAGATTTGGCCCAAGCTGTTAGCAATATGGGCATATCTCATGTTGTTATTACAGTAGTCAATAGAGACGACTTGGCAGATGGTGGTGCAAGTCACTACAAAGAGTGTATAAAAGCAGTAAATGAAGGTGAACCAAATGTCACCATTGAATTCCTTTGCTCTGACCTAGATGGTAATATGTCAGCCCTTGCTTACTTGTTACACGGAAGCCCACTTTCAGTATTCGCACACAATGTAGAATGTGTGCCTAGATTAGACCAAATCGTTCGTGATTCACGGGCATCTTTTAGTCAATCATTAGCCATTCTAAAAGA
>CBFHYB010000011.1:20767-24000 GCA_965659915.1 Candidatus Thalassarchaeaceae archaeon | reverse complement strand
TGCATTACTACAATGGGATTGGGTAAGTGAGTGGCAAGGATATGGTTACCCAAATTGGTGGTTACTGAATATCGGTTCGGACTCAATTCCGTTTGAATCAGTACCGGTGAAATCGGTTTATCGTGATGAAAAATCGGGGATTAAAGTCTTCAAGTTTTTACCTAGAATTTCACTTCTTTTGTTAACGGGGTTATGGCGTAGGGGTTGGAATTGGTATGTTAGAGGTGAGGGGAAAACCCCGATTACTTCACGACTTGCAGTAACTTCTACATGGTTTTCATCGTTATTGTTGCTGACCACATTACCGATGTTGGTTTTGCTTGAACCGCCATCGTTAGCGCTGATTCCAGCATTATTTGGTTTGTTGGCAGTGACTTGGAAATTGGACCAAAATGAAGTCCATCGCCGGCTCAACCGAATCTGAATGCAAAATAGAGATGGGCCCGTCCAGATTTGAACTGGAGTCTAAGCGTCCCAAACGCCCAAGCATAGGCCAGGCTAACCCACGGGCCCCAACAGGGTTGCCACCGACCTACCTTTCATGAACCTGTTTATTCCAACCACTCCCATTCGGTTGGGGTATCACGCATCAGTAATCCTTGAGATTCTGCCATATCAATCAATTCTTGAGCATCAGGTAGCACAATCCCCCTTCTATTCAACTCATTTTGAACAGCGATAACGTTGAGTTTTCCATTTTCATCAACTAGGTTACTTAGAAGTTTTAGTAGTGCAGGAGCGGAGGCATTATCTTCTTGGTAATCTTGGTAATCATCAGTCTTGATTTTCCGTTTCATTTCATCTCTAAGTTCTGACGGTACATTGGCAAGAGATACTCTTTGTTTGAGGTCTCCACTATCCTTTGCTCTTCCAACTATAGGGTGTTCTCCACTCTTACCACATCCAGGGCAAGTGAATGTTTTGTCATTTCTTAAACTACCAAAATGCCTCTCACAAGAAGTACAACGAATTACCAAAAAAACCCGCTGCTCTTCAGTCATCAATGGCGCCTCATCATTAGAAAGAGAAGTCACCGCTATTCGTTCTTTTTGAGGGTCGGCTTGTGCCTGCTCCAGGAGTGAAACCTGCGCCCGCACTCTTTGTTAGCCCACCTCGAATCCTTCCAACTGGTCCCGATTGCATTTTCATTGTATCTGGTAAGATTAGTGCAGCAAGAGCACAGCCATGGTGGTCCTTAGCTGCATTTACTTCATCAACTGCAATCTCGTGTTTCACAACTTCAAGGTCACGTGATGCTAATTTTCGCTTCAAATTTATTTTGAGCATCAATTCAGTTTCCTCGTATGATTGGTCTGTTGCTAGGGTTGCAACGATTGAACATTCGTCACCTTCGGGGGTGACGCATTGCGCCCATGCAACACCTGCTGAGGCAATGCCTCCATCGTATGCGTATGATTCTGCAATATGGCATTCCACAAGTGAACCCATTGCCAAATCTTCTGGAGGTGTTGGTTCAAATCCCATCGGCAGCATTGCTCCTTCCATGCGTATAAGTCTTGAATCCCCTAAACCCAATTCAACTAAGCATTGGTCAAACGCATCTTCTTTGGTATCACCCCATGGTGCTACCGATGTCATCAACCAACCAGTACAGGAGCCTTCGGCTCGTCTGCGCCCTGTATCAACATTGAAGTCCATGAGAGGCGCAGATGGGTTGGGTTCATCAAGTGGCCGGCGAATCGGTTGCTCATGCAGTGGCGCCGGCTCGCACCAGCCTTGCTTGTGGTCATCCTCATGTTGCTAGTTGTTGCATTGAAAACTCAAGATGCTGGCGGAATCTCTCAAGAGGCTTTTGCAGTCTTACTGATTTTGTTTATTGGGATGTTCAGTTTTATTGTATTATCAGCGCCAGAATCCAATGAAATACGGGATTCATCCAAGTCTTTCAAAACTGAACAAACTAACTCCAGCAGTTCTCAATTGTCAGAGTCTACTTTACCGGACCCATTAGATGAAGGATTTGATTCACCTCTAATGTGATTTCAAATCAAGTTGCTTGAGTCTATGAAACTCAAGGCGTAACTCTGCGTGAATCACGCGGGAAAGGGATTACTTCTCGGATATGGTCCGCACCTGCTAACCAAGAGCATACTCTGTCAACACCGAGCCCAAATCCGCCGTGTGGGACACCTCCAAATCGTCGGACATCAATGTAAAATTCGTATGCATCGCGTGGAGTCCCTTCCTCATCTATGCGCTCAAGAATCTCTTTTTCACTCCAGGTACGCTCGCCTCCACCAATTATTTCGCCATATCCTTCGGGTGCTAGGAGATCATGGCACAGAACATACTTCGGGTCATCGGGGTCTGGCCTATGATAGAACGGCTTTGCAATTCTTGGATAATGTGTGAGGAAGTGAGGCACATCAAAATCTTGGGTCAGGATTTTTTCTTTCGAGTAATCCAAATCCTGTCCCCATTCAATATCAACACCCATTCCTTGTAGTGTTTCTATTGCTTCATCATATCTGATTCTAGGATAGGGGTTGTCAGCATAACGTGCAACGAGGTCTAAATCCCTGTCAAGACTTTGCAACTCGTCGGATCTTTCGTCAAGTAAGGTTGAGGCGATGTTTCGCACTAACGACTCGCCGTGTTCCATTACATCTGCGTTACCACCCCAAGCAATTTCCATTTCAGCGTGCCAGAATTCAGTCAAATGACGCCTAGTACGACTTTTTTCAGCTCGGAAAGATGGTGCAATCGTGTACAGTCTTTCAAGTGCAGGCATTGCCGCTTCAGCGTATAGTTGCCACGATTGTGTGAGATATGCCTTCCTGCCAAAATATGGGACTTCAAACAGAGTTGAGCCGCCTTCAACTGCGCCAGCAACAAAATTTGGCGCGTGATACTCAATAAAATCAAGTTCTCTAAAGTAAGAATGAATGGCTCCGAAAACCGATGAGCGAATTTTCAACATTGTTGTCATTCTATTAGTTCGCAGATAGAGATGGCGGTTATCCAGTAAGAATTCGGTTTCCCCGCCTTCAGCACCTTCCATCGCGGATTCAGTAATTGGAAATGGGTTCTCAGCATTTACAGCGCCAATAACTTGTCCACCTGTAACCACCATTTCATGGCCGCCAGGGGCTCTTTCATCGACATTTACCTTACCAGTGATAGTAACACTTGCCTCAATCAATGCACTTTTCAAATTTTCAAAACAATCATCACCGACTTCGTTTCGCTTGATTACACATTGTACAATCCCA
>CBFHYB010000011.1:8940-20759 GCA_965659915.1 Candidatus Thalassarchaeaceae archaeon | reverse complement strand
CTCAATCAATGCACTTTTCAAATTTTCAAAACAATCATCACCGACTTCGTTTCGCTTGATTACACATTGTACAATCCCGGTTGAATCACGTAAAACAAGGAACCAAATTTTGTTTGAGCCGCGGGTTCGATGTACCCATCCTTTCAACTCAACTTCTTGGTCATCATACGTGCCATTATGCACATCACTGACCCACACATCTTTGGCCACAGTCAACCACCCTTGGCTTTGCGAATCGCTACTTCCATTTTAACCGAGCCCTTACAACGGCGGAATACATCTATTCGTGAGTAGCATGGCCAAAGTTCTCCATGACTGACGTTCCAGCGAGGTCATCTCCTCGATTAGCGGTCTATGCGGTTGGCGGAAATGCTCTTTCTGACCCTGCTCTAAAAGGGGCTGAGGCGCGTAACGCAGCAGAGGAAATTATGGATAATGTCCTTGAAGATGTTGTTGACCTATTAGAGGCAGGTATTCGCGTTGTGTTAACACATGGCAACGGTCCACAGGTAGGTGAATTATTGTTAATGGAAGAATCGCTTTTTGATCGCAGAAGAGTTGAATCATCTAATTTCACTCCGCAACCACTTGGTCTAGACAATTGGGTCGCTGCAACCCAAGGTACTCTTGGGCATGAAATCGCCACGAATCTTGATAATATTCTACGAGCAAGAGGTAGGCACGAACAGGTTGTTACTTTACTTACGAGGGTTGAAGTTGATGCAAATGATTCTGCATTTTCTCAGCCAACCAAACCCATTGGACCAATCATAGATGACTTAGATGCGGTGCCAAGTAATTGGAAAATTGGAGTTACAAGTGTCGATGCTGGACCCCGCAGAGTTGTTGCTTCACCAAAGCCAATTTCAATCATTGATTCAGATGCGATAGAGACCCTGATTTCTGCTGGTGCTGTAGTATTGTGTGCCGGAGGTGGAGGTATTCCTGTCATATCCCATAAAGGAGGGATAGAAGGGGTTGAAGCAGTGATTGATAAGGACCGAGTAAGCGCTCTGTTGGCTGTGTCATTAAATGCTGACTTTCTATTTATCTCAACTGCCATAGATTCAGTGAAATTAGATTTCGGCGAAGATAACGAGCGAAGTATTGTTGCAATGTCAATTTCAGAAGCGAGGCAATATCTAGATGATGGCCAATTCCCAGAGGGTAGCATGGGGCCAAAGATTGAAGCGATGCTATTTGCCAAAGAGAATGCCCCTGAAATTTCAGTATCTCTATGTCAGCCGGGTGATGTCATTGAAACAATGCGCGGTGCGGCTGGGACAACCATCATAGATTGATTTCAACTTCTGAACTCGGTGTTTTCAAATCATTAATTTGGCGGGCCACACGGGGTTCGAACCCGCGACCGACGGATTAAGAGTCCGTCGCTCTACCTGACTAAGCTAGTGGCCCGCCTTGCCGGGCGTGCCACCCCTATTTGACGGAAACGGATGATGGAAATCAAGACAGTCTACCATTGGGTTTGATTCTCACTTCGGTACCTGCATTTGAACCGATGACGACAGCATCTGCCATGTTTGTGAATAGCCCGACTTCAACAACCCCTGCAATGCCGCGAATCTGGGCTTCAAGAGATACAGGGTCAGTAATTGTAGGGCCAAATTTACAATCAATGATAAAATTTCCATTATCGGTGATTAAAGGTTGATCGCCGCCTCGCCTAGTTGCTGGCCCAGGGCATATATTTTTGAGGTGCCTAGAGGTTACTTCCCAGCCAAATTGGATGACTTCAACAGGTAAGGGAAATTCTCCTAAAGTGGGTACATCCTTACGAGGATCTGTCACGACTACCATTGAATCTGATACTTGTGCAACTATTTTTTCGCGGGTAAGTGCACCACCTCCACCTTTGATTAAATGAAATTCAGAATCAAACTCATCAGCACCATCTATAGTTACTGCTAAACGTTCAACTTGGTTCCATTCAAGCAGTGGGATTCCAAGGCTTCTAGCTAATTTTTCTGTTTCGATGCTAGTAGGTACTCCTCGGATCTCTAGGCCTTCTTCAGCCATTCTTCTGCCTAGTTCAATCACGGTGTGTTTTACAGTTGACCCAGTACCAAGCCCGACATCCATTCCGCTAGTGACAAAATCACAGGCTGCAATGCCTGCTGATTGTTTCGCCGCCTCAACCTCATCCATCGCTCTCAAACCACCGGGTGGGTTGGCACAGCATATCATTTGGGGCGAAATCATATCTCAATGAGTTGTGACTTACCGCCGAATCATTATCAAGCCCCCCATGTTCTCCGAACATGATGCGGCGTAGCCTAGGACCCAGTTTCGCCGCGGCTTTTCTTTTCGCAATTTTCCTCATATCATCCCTCTCACCATTGTTACTTGAGACCACATATCTTCACGATGTGGCCAAAAATATGGAGACTGGATTGAACTCACCAACTACTGTTTCAGTGGCAAGTCATCCCAATGGGACTTCGAATGTGGTGCAATTAGAAGTCCCTGTTGACCATGCCGTTACTGATTTTGGAGTTTCTCTTGAGCCACACATTTTGCCACGTACAGAGTCAATTTCATGGAATTCAATCTCTGATTGGAATATGAGTGGCGTTGTTAATGACGGGGTTGATTTCAATTCTTCAGGAGGACTTACTGTTCTCCCAACAGGATATAGTTGGGATTTTGAATCAGGCTCATTTGGCAATGCATGGTCTCTTTCAGGAAACTCCAACTGGGTTGTCCAGAGTAGCACTAGGCTAAGTGGGACATACACCCCTCAATCAGGATATATTTCTCATAACCAGTGGACAGCAATGAGTGTGACCATATCAAATATGGTCGGAACGGGCTCATTCAAATATCGAACTTCAACAGAAAGCAATTATGATTACCTCCTCTTTTGCATTGATAATACAGGATGTTACCGATATGGTGGGTATACATATCGTTGGTCAGGATACAACAGTGGAACTCAATCATTCAATATTGCAGCTGGAACTCATACATACACTTGGAAGTATTACAAGGATGGTAGTGTTAACTCCGGCTCAGACCGAGTTTGGGTTGATGATATTGAGTTCAATCCCAGCAGTGGTGGGACGGGTTCTGGAAATTGGACTTCCTCTCCCTTTGGCCCAAGTGCTACCGGTGCACAGAAGTCATTGGAAGGGCAATATGGGTTAGTCAGTATTGATGCCACGGTTCCTAGCGGTTCTGCACTTTCTTGGTCGGTTCTTGATGGAATTTCTAAACAACCAATCCCTGGGTATGAAGATATTAACACCTATGTTTACGATATCGGAGGAATTGACTCAGAAAAACACCCAACCTTACGAATAAAGTTGCATTTGGATCAACCATCAGGTTCTGCTCCAGTAGTTCACGGAGTGTATGTTCAAGGCAGATATGTGTCATCATTCAACTCAAATCCAGGGTGGACTGGAAGTCTGAATTGGGATGGTGATTCTTTCCCCGGAAGTGGCACAATTGATTCCCCTATTCTTGAACTTAGGCGTCCTATTTCTCGAATACGGACAGATATCACAACATCTAGTGCCGGTGCTTGGCAGATGAAGATAAATGATGATGCATGGGGTAATGCACCTCAGGGCACGTGGCATACATTGTCTACCTATGCTCACAAAGTTCAATTCCGCTGGACAGGCAGTTCATCATCTTCTGACCTCAGAGCCGTTGACATTCAAATTGATTCAGGTGGGATGCCTGAATCCCCAAGAATAGATGTTGGAGAAGACGGTATAATTGAGTGGGGTATTGACAGTTCCAGTATTGGAAAATGGGGTTGGCAGGACAGACTTTCCGATGGTTCGTATTCGAAAGATTTCACTTGGACCACATCTGGTACAAAACAGATTGGAGTTTGGTTACCCAAAGATGGCCTTGATGCGATGAGTTACACACTTTCTCCTTCTTCTTCGGGAATTGAAAATCTTTCAACTAGTCTAACTATTTCTGGTACGGAGGTAATGAGTAGACAAATTGGTACCACCAGTGATGTTAACCTAATAATTATGACACCGGCAGAAATTACTGACATCAATTCTTTGCTCACAAACGCTACATCAATTTGGCCTTCTCCCGGAGTTCAAACAGGAATTGAGTATATTCAAGCGGTCTTTTCCGTAACCAGTGATTATGGTGGTGTTCAACTGGGAGGTATAGCCGCAGTCCATCACCCAACTGCTCATTTATCATATGATTCAGGAGACGAAATGGTTTGGGCAGTTAATGACTTGATTCCATATAGTACAATATCCGCTGGATCAAAATTCGTTCCTCTTACTGTACAAATGAATAATCCTGGCTCTCTTGTTGCGACAATCACTTCACTAAATTATAGTAATGAAATGACCACTGATTCATTGACTATTTTGAATGGTACTACGACCCTTACGCCATCAAGGCAATGGCTTGAGGTGAGCAGTACACACAGCGCTCCAGTAGGAACGGTTGCCGCTGTCCAGATGGATTTGATTGGAACAAATCATCAAGTTAGGATGCTTTGCCAAAATGATGGCACCTTGGGTGTTGTTCCTGGTTCAGTTGATGCTGAGATGGTTCACTGGAAGCAGGGTGATAGTTGTGAGGTAAATGTCAACGGCTCAGATGTTGATAGTGTTATGAGATTCCGATTGAATGCATCTTGGGATGATGACCCAAGTATGACGATGAAAGTCAGATTGGTTTTGATTGATGGTAGAAGAAGTGTCCCGAAGTTACAAGCTTTCGGAGTTGGACAAAACTTGGCTATTGAGAATGATGTGGAAGTCGTCTCATGGGAAATGTACAACCAACATGGTGATCCTATCCCCACAAATAGACAATATCTACAATCAAACTCACCCATCACAATTAGTGTTGACCTAGGGTTCCCTGGGATTGACAGATGGCTCGCTCCACGATCAGGTGATGTAGCAGTTAGAGTGTTTGAAAACGGCAACGTGGTTGCCAACAGTACGGCACTAACTAACGGCTCTATAGATTTTAATCTAAACACGCCGCTTAGTTCTCAACCAGTAGAATACAGGATAGATACGTATACTATGTATCAGCAAGAAAACACATCTTCTATCACATTGAATAGAACTTATGAGATTGATTCATTAGCACCAATGGCAATTAATCAGAACATACGTAAATATGACCATCTAGAACAGTCTTTGAATCAATTAATCAAGATAGAGGTCTACGATAGGCCAGTACTTCCAGACGCCCTCTCTTTGATGTTATGGAGGGATTGGGCTGATGATTTCAATGCAGATGGGAATCCGAATGCAACTGAATTCATTGAATATTCTATGCAGGCCCCATCTAATACAAGCCAAGCACAAGGAAATTACTCATTTTCATTTGATGATACAGATGGACCTAACGGGGGAATAGTTGCTGGATACATCAGTGGTTCAGATGCTGCTGGCAATGAAATCACCCGCGGCGGTGGGCCGGGGATTGATGAGCAATTATTCACTTACCAATTAGCCCAAGATGGCGAACCTCTGATTGTTGGTCAAGGTGGATTTGTAGATGGTGACCACAGTTGGTTACATCCAGCAACAATGTATGAAATTGTTATTCCATTCGATGAACCAAATGGCTTGTCTGATTTAGATTACGTTCAATTCCAACTCGCAAGTAATTCAATAGTTGACTCGTTGGAAGTTCTTTGGAACGCTACAACAAATCGGTGTAATGCCACAGGACAATACCTATTGGTTAGTTCGTGTCATATTCACGCACGTAACGGTGAAATTTCACCTTTCAGCAGTGAATTAGAATTACGCATGGAATTCACTCTTGATTGGGGTATTCCTCTTGAGAACGACTTGAGGCGTGCTCCTGCAATAACTGTTAGAGATAGAGGGGGCGCGGAATCTTGGTTGGAATTGCCTCAATTACGATGGCGATACTCACCCAATTTAGCAATATCATCAGATAGCATACTTATGGAATCCGAAGGTGGTACAATCATTGACCAAAGCGTTTGGGTGCAACCAGGTACTGGATTAAACATCTCAGGCCAAGTGACCTTTGTGGAAACTGGTTTAGCACCTACATTACCGTTTGATGTATCGATTCTACTTGATGGTCAGAGGTTAGTAACATCCACTGTAAATGGGTACTTTTTGTCCCATCTTACCGCGCCTAGCGAATCAAAAAGCCATGCTCTTTCCTTTGAATTATCAGGACTTCCTCCTGAAGCTGTAGATGCAACAGATCCGACTGAAACATTGTTTTGGATAGAGGTTGATAGTAACTCACCCCTGCCAGTTTCTATTGATGCTCCCCGTGAAGGAACAAATATTCTCTTAGAAGATTTATCTGAAGTTAGAATTGAGTTACGACTTTCTGAACAAGAAAAACTCAACATTGATTCTCTGCAACTTTTCTTCAAAGTTTCTTATGCTAGTCAGGCGAATGGGGCGGCATTGATTGAAGGTTCATCTCCTCTGAATATCTCGGGCTCACCGGTTGGGCAATCAATTGCCGCTTTCTCAACTTTCGATGTTGCAAGTCGCCTACCAGAAGACTCCTACTCTGACGCATTAATTTTGTCAGTCTGGGTTAAGGGAAGTGACCTAGCAGGAAATGGGATGCAATCATCTACACTATTCAACAGTGGTTCTACACCATTCGCATCGTGGAATATTGAGCATCTTGCAGCAGATATCGAATTAACCCAAGTCACCTATTCTCGAAGTGGTGAACTTGAAGTTGGCCAAACAACAATGGTTACCATAGAATTCAGAAATGGCGGTTTTGCTACTGGTAGCATGAAATTCTTTGCTTATGAAGTAGGTAGAGATGGGGTCAATCGTTCACTAACTCCAGTTCCAATATCTGTTGTTGTGCCAGTTGATGAGAGAATAACCTACGATATTGACTGGATTCCGGAGGAAAAAGGCGAGAGATGGGTGGTGATTTCCTTAGAGGATGGTAGTTCACTTGAAGGGAAACACATCAATATCAGACAGACGGGTAACGATGAAGCACTTTCAGGTGTGCTTGAAGGAGTTCCAATGTCTTGGTTAGTCATTATTGCTGTACTTTTATTGATACTCACACTTACTGTTTCTTTGGCTTTACGATCTGGCGGTTCCTCGGAATCATCTCTTGACGGTACTGATGATTGGGATGATGAGTGGGAAGAAGATGGGAAGACAGAATCCACTTATGCTAGCCCGTCACAAGCGATGTCCGAAATTCAATCACCAGAATCTGGTTATCAGAATCAGCAAACTTGGGGCCAAGAACAGGTCGGATATCATCAGCAACCAGTTCCTCAGGTGGATAATCAACAAAATCCACCTCAACAACAAGCCTCTCAACAACCTGTTCCTCAACCTACAGATCAGCAATCTCAACAGTGGACGGAGGCTCAGTGGCAAGCCTATCAACAACAATATTACGAATATTATCAATCTGGTGGGCAGCCTCCCCCATCAAGTTAATTTGATTCGTTCTATCGAAGGTTTTGACTAACTTTTAGTCAAATATTCCGATTTTATCAATCCGTTCCTTTGATAGCAGAGTGGCTGGGTCGGTAGGGTTGCGAGGGAGTAGGAGGGCTGCTGACAGTGTACGACACTGAGGAAAGTCCCCTCTCCACCATGCAGGCGCCCCGATTCATTTCGGGAGCCCGGGAGGTCTGGCTCTGCTTAAGCAACGAACCGATGCAGTCGAGTACTGTGAATCCGAAAGGAGGAGATTGTCTGTTATCGGCTGAGACGAGCAACCGCGCTGGTGCAAGTCCAAACAGTTCTGTTGACGCGTATGGAAGAGGAACGGGTAGGACGCTAAGTTGAATGCAGCTAACCGAAAGGCGAACAAAAAGGGGCTTACTCCCTACTCCCTCGCACCCTTTCCTTAACTGATACTTGGAAAATAGAGAGTTCTCTAATTTATGCCAATGGATGCTTACTTTGGTTCATCTGTCAATTCTGAATCAATATCATTTGGTATGAGATTAGGATTTTTTCTCAATTCCCTTTCAACTTCTCTTGTTGAGATAGTTGTTGGGTCCTGCCACATTAGTTTCTGACTCAAACCACTTCCTGTTCTAGAATTTCTCAAAATAGATCCAATAGTCAGGGTTATACCAATAATGATTAGAATGGAAAGAAGATAATCTACAGTAGTAGATGATTGCCACGATTCGGTTTCAATCGTATTTTCGTTTCCATCATCCAATGAGTCAGATGAAGTGTTATCATCAATTGTATCCCCTGGTTCTTCAACTTGAATAGGAGGTTCTGGCCAGTGGAAAGTAACTTGTTTTTCAGCCCATGAAGAGAGATGTTCAATTCTGATTACCGCATCAAATTCCCCTTCGTGCGGTTCAATTGTTAAGTCAAATTCTCTTGAACTTTGGTTTTCCAATTTTTCAGAAAGAATAATTGTTGTGAATAAGCAATTCGATTCGCAACTGAAGTTAACTCGCATTATTGCTGAGTCATCATAGCTATTTGGCCAATGTGTCACATCAATTTCTACAGACATAGTTGGGCAACCCCTGATTGAACCAAATGAAAACGGGCATTCGTCAAGTGCATCGTTTCTCCCATCATTATCGCTATCGCGTTGGCTTGGAGAGCAACCTTCTAGATCTGCAATTTCATCACTCGGAGTCAAGTCACAGATATCTATCAAATCATTGACTCCATCATTATCACTGTCTAATTGAGATAGAGCGCACCCGACACCATCAACTGTTGTTTCTATTGGAGTATTAGGGCACTGGTCAATTAAATCACTGACTCCATCATTATCACTATCAATTTGAGAGAGAGAGCACCCAGTTTGGTTTACTTCCACCCCGGATTCAGTATTAGGGCAGGTGTCTAAATGATTCATCACACCATCCCAATCACTATCTATTTGGTTTTCAGCACAACCTACGGTGTTTACACTCCAGTTATCATCGGTGTTAGGACAAGAATCACCATCATCAGTGACACCGTCATCATCAGTATCCTTTTGATAATCAGCACATCCATAATCATCTACAGCAATTCCAATTGGAGATGTATTTGCACAGATGTCTTCAGCATCATTAACGCCATCTCCATCACTATCTTTTTGATAGTCAGAACACCCATTTTCATCTACAGTAGCGTTTAGGGTTGTACCTGGACATTGGTCAATCAAATCATTGACTCCATCATCGTCACTATCAAGATCAACTAATCGACATCCAAAGTGGTTTACAGCATCACCTATTGGGGTTAAAGCACAATTATCTAAACTATCCTCAATTCCATCACCATCTGTATCTGGTGTGCCAATTTGCTCATTTACATACAGACCCAACAGCAAATGCGTAGTTCCTGTAGGGTGGATTTTATCAAAGAAAATAAATTCATCAACGGTTGGCTCAATGTAATCATTTGAGTCACACGTGAATCCATCGTGGTGGCATGCCGCATGAGTGACATTTGAGAATCCATAGAATGAACTATTCCAGTAAATAGTCTCAAACATTTGAAAGATGTCAATTAATTGAATACTAATATTCAGGGCATTTTCTCTTGCAACCATTGCAGTGTCAAGTTTTGCATTGAAATCAATCATTCTGTTATGTAGTGCCTGTTTATCACTATCGGTTTCTCCTGAATAAGTGGGTGTTTTCTCAAGTGGTGGCATATTTAGAACGATAACATCAGACGCCCCGTTAGAGGCTAGCACATTCACATGATCAACGAGGTAGTTCACGACCTTCTGAGTGTCTGTTTCACCGCTGTTCAAGAAATTATTTCCGCCACCCCAAACTGCTACTTTTTCGTTAGGGCCGATCCAATAGTTGTTGGTGTAATCTTCAACTTGTTTACCAAGGTTTGGAATTACAAAGAAATTCGATCCATCACCTGCTTCAGCGCCTCCGAATGCGCGGTTTGAACCGGGGTTACTCCCACTTCCTGGTGAGATTGAAAGACCCATTCCCAAAGCAACGTGTTCATTCCACATTTGACCAGTAGAAAACCTTCCATTGTAGTATGGTGGGGATTCAGGGGTGCCGTAAGTTGCTTTTGAATTACCCATGTCGCTCAATGAATCTCCAAATACTAGTAAATCCGAGTGGGTTGGAGCAATTACTGTTTGAAAAATGATAAATTTCACTTCATCTGAATCTAGAAATTGAGTGTGATTTTGGCCCCATAATGATACATTCAAAGTGTATTCGTAAGAACCATTCCATATTTCAAAAGCGGCCTTGGAAAATGAAATCGAACCATTTTCTGTGGGGAATCCTGTTCCATTATCAGAAAACATCAGAGTTCCATTATTGGCGTAACCTGCATGAAATGTGTAGTCGTATTGATACAGATTGCTTGTTGAATTGTCAATTCCCGACCAAGTAATATTCCAATTGATGAACTCACCTGTTTCAAATGCGTGAACATTTGAAAGGGAACCATAACTTGCCATTTCAATAGAAATATCTTCATTCCCAGTGATTGTTTTTCCAGCTCCAGCTGAGGTTGTATATCCAGTTAGAGGTAAGATTAGCACCATTGTCAGGCACAGAGCCAAAAATCTCGAATGAGAACTACTTGACTCTCCCACGCTCACCATAGGTGAGCGGATGGAGTTTAACTTGTCGCTTGACGTCAACCGGTTAATTCCGCATCCATTGTTGCATCAGAAAGAGTAGCGACATCGTCATAATCCTGCCAATCTCCTTCACCTTTTATGAACGAAGTAATTTGACGATATGCCACAATCAATGCTGGGAGAAGGATGCAACTAGTTATCAAGGCAAGGAAAATTAGAATCATCATGAGGGTGAAAAAGTTGCGTAATCCAGGTATGGCTAATGTTAGGCCAGCAGCCAATCCAGCAGTTGTTGTCACCGTTGTCTCAAAGATGGTTTGGCCAGTTCTAGCGACTGCTTTCACTATACCACCAGGTGTCTCACCTTCTTCTCTAATGCGATCCATTACATGGATAGAATCATCTACACCAATTCCAAATACAATGGTACTAATCATCGCTGTGAATACATTCACATTCACATCTCCTCCGCGCATTAAAAGTGGTTGCCAAAGAACCACGACACCGACAGCAGTCATCGTAAAGAATGCAAGTCTTGGACTTCTAAACAAAATTGTCATAGTGAATAGTAAGACAATCATTGTTGCGATAGTAGCATCCATTTGAGCACTATGAACTCCTTTGTTTATGTCTAATGAAACAGGGAGTCCGCCAGTTAATAACGAGTTTTTCACACCTTCAACACCCATTGCATTACAAGATAATGCATCATCACATCCACCTTCAGAAAGATAAGAATCTAGTTGGTCTCTCAATTCTCCAGCAATACCAAGTGAAATGTATGGTTGATTTACATAAACTAATGTTTTCGTTTCGCCTAAATTAGCTAATGGTTCATTCATTAACATTGAACGTATTTCGTATGAAAGAGTGTCAAAAGCGATGTTTATCATTGTCTCTCTTGATGTTGCTGAGGTGATAACAATATCACCAGTAATTATGCATTCTAATTGCGCTGGGTCATCCCAGCAAGGTGAGTGTAAAATTTCCCATAAAGATCGGTCATACATCTGTTGACCTGAGAGATTCACATTAATATGGACTGCTTTGAGAATTGTGACAAGGCTGATAGAAGTAGTATTTTCTACATGATTAATTTTCTCTTCTTGCATATATTCGATTGAATCTAAAACTTCTAAATGCCGTATTGGCGCAATATCGTTAATCACACCTCTGTCTTTTGCATCAATGATGAACATGTTTGTTTGCCCACCTTCAAACACTCGAGAATACTCGGCCAACGCTTCGTATGATTCTAATCCTGGGGG
>CBFHYB010000011.1:0-8841 GCA_965659915.1 Candidatus Thalassarchaeaceae archaeon | reverse complement strand
TACTTCGTCACTTGAACCGGTTATGTCTTTTCCAAGTTCTGCACTAAGATAGAATGCACCTATTCCGCTGATTAAAAATGCCATTATAATTACAATAAAAGCACCCCTTACTGGCACCTCCCCAATCTTTTCCCAAACTTTCTCTGCTTTCTTTCCACCAGTCTTTCTATAGCGGACTAGCCATCCTAGAGCAGGAACTAATATGATACTAAAAAAGAAGGTGCATGCTATTCCTAAAACTAGAGTTATTCCAACAGTTCTCATTGGTTGTATTGGTACCAACCATTCCCAAGCTAATACACTGAATCCAATTATTGTGGTTATCGCTGATAGCAGAACTGCATGACCTGTTGTCATCATTGAGTGAACAGTTGCGTCCAAGTACAATTTTTTGTCCCAAGGATCTAGTTCTTCTATGACCTCGCCATCTCTTCTCGCTTTAGCAACGGCATTAGCGTTTTCTTCCAGCAATTTGTTTCTAGTTTCTTCAATTCTGTTAATTAGATGAAGCGCGTAGTCAACACCTAACCCAATTAATATCGGACCGGCAGCAATTATCATTGGAGTCAGCATAATATCTAGAATTACAGTAGTTCCAAAAGTCACAGCCAATGAAAGGATGATTGGTGTTCCACAGATGATAATTACCTTGGGATTCCGGTGCAGTGCAATCATTACTAAACACACCAATGCTAGGCTAATGGGTAACATATCTTCTAGCGCGAGGTAAATTGCATCCGATACATCGTGTAGTACAGGTGTAAGCCCTGTAACAGTTACCGCTTGCCGAGTTGGAATTTCTTCCCACCTCTCTTCGTTCATACTTGAGAGTTTTACTCCACCATAATCTCGGGCGCAAAGTGGGTCATCAAATTGATTGTAAATATCTGGATTACTAGCACAGTCAGTGATTACTGACTTTACATGCTGGATGAATGCCTTATGGTCAAGAATCTCATTTCCTTCTGGGTCTGTCCGTGAGTCAACATCTGTTCCATCCATCTCAAAACGGATTCCCATGACTACGACAGCGGTATCCCAAACCCCATCACCATTCGAATCCACAACTAGGTTTTCTAGGGCGCTACCAAGATTCTCAACTGTGTTGTTAACTTGGTCCTGGTTGTTGGGTATAACGTAAGTATCTCGTGGGTCTTGATTTGTGATTTGACATTCAGATGAAGTTACGATTGGAAGACCATATTTTTCTACTGCGCAAGTAAACCGGCTTGGTGCAGAATTTCCTTCTTTGATAAGTTGTGAAGCACTTAGAACCCATACGACTCCGTCTTGAGTTCCCCTGTCTTCTTTATTCCAATCAATACCTCTAGCGTATCGCCCCATTTCTTTATTGTCATCGTCGCCTTCAAGGAAACTTATCTGTTGAAGAATAGCGACATCAGTGATATTTTCACTTCCCCGTCTAGATTCATCATCAATTGCGTTATCAGTATGAATATACAGTAATACAATGTCTGTTGACCATTGTTCTCGTACATCAAGTAGCAATTCGGTTGAATCGGCTCCATCTGGTAGATATATTTCGACATCACCATTGATTTGTTGCCCGAAATCCATGGCATCTTTACCTACAAGTAAGGTAAGTAGAATCATTACGATAACAATTGGCCCCGGCGAGCGAAAAACAGTTCGATAGAATCGTCTTGCTTGCCCATCAATAAAAGAGTGAGTCCAGTCACCCACCAACGTTGCTCGGTCACGAAACTGGTCACTGATATTCAAGTAGGTTACAAAAACGGGGTGTTGTTTCAAGGATGAGAGCCTATCGCTTAGGGCAAAGTTTCCCTTCGCATCACCCACCTCGTCTTCCATTGTGCCTCCGTGTTATCCTAACCACCATCAATAGTTCGCCTCAAGATGTTATTGAGGGCAGGTTGAAGGATAGATTAATCCAATCCGAAGTTTCTGACAATCAGGCGCCTCATGATGGCACGGGTTCCTTGTAGAACTAATCCTGTAAATATCAGGCTAATTCCAAGCATTGAAATCCAAGCTGCAGTTAATCCTGGGCCTACAGTTAGGTTTAGGTCAATATTTCCTCCCGTGAAATCATTGACTCGGTTTAGTGCTCTCATACCAATTGCTGAACCTAGTGTTACTAATCCGGCACCAGGTACGCCGAATGCTAAGAATGGTTTTTTCTGAGATAGTGAAATCAATGCATAGGATAGTACCGTGAATCCATGGCTCATTGCTGTGAATCTTGAGCCCTTTGGGACATCATAACGAATAATTGTTGGAACTTCTTTTACTGCCAAGCCGTATTCATTACATTGTTCAAGCATCTCTAGTGTTGATTCCATTCCGTCTTGATCAAATTTAATTCTCTTTAATGCGGCGTTTGAAAATGCTCTAAAACCACTTTGAGTATCTTTGATAGATAAATCACTAGTGAGGTTAGATGCAGCAGTAATAACCTTGACGCCCAACTTTCTATAGGACGGCATATCATCCCCTGATCCGCCTTCAATAAATCTTGAACCAATAACGAAATCTGATTGCCCTGATAGTATTGGTTCTAAGAGTACGGGGATATCATTCGGGTCGTGCTGACCATCACTGTCTAGAATTACCAATGCGTGTGCATCATGTTCTAAGGCATATTGAAAAATTGACTTCAAGGCAGCGCCATATCCTTTGTTCGCTCTGTGATGCTTGACAGTTGCACCAACATTGTGAGCGATGCGGGCAGAAGAATCAGATGACCCATCATCAACGCATAGCACATCATCGGCGTATGAAAGTGACTGAAGGACTACGCTACCAACGGTTTCCTCTTCGTTGTACAGAGGCATCCCCACAATCACGGGGCCTCGGACGGTAGATTCTTCCATCTTATTATATCCGCTCACCGCGCCGTATTTAGCCGTTTAGCCGCCATAATCAATTAATTATAGAAAATAGGGTGCCTGGGCGATCTTTGCAGTCACCCAGACACGAGGGCATTTACTTGTTCTGAAACTACTGAATTAGGTCAGAGTTTGATATTTGACACATCATTTTGATAATGATTATTGGTCAATGAATTGGCTCACTGTGGTAACAGCTCGCTCACCATCTAACACTCTGCGCAAGGCATTCAAATTAATGATCAGTGGGACATATTGTTGTCCATCTGAAGTGCTGTAAGTTGTGCAGTCAGAAAAGGCACTGCTGTTGATGGACACCTTCAGGGCGCCACCAGCGTTACTTTTTCTCACATAACCAACCAACAAAGTCTGTGGTTCCTCATTTTCGTCGTTCTCATTCTGGGCTACTTGTTTAGTATTTTTACTCATTTTTTTCAACTCCCCGACACTTTCTCATCATGGTTTTAACAATTCAGATTCGGTGCCGAGAAATAGCACTGAGAAGCGAAGGTCCACCATATTTTCGTAAAGGGGTTGCTAAATATGAAAGTGAACAGAGATGTTCCCATAGGGAAAAATAGTGAAAGTGAACGATTAAAGATACCTGTGATTAAATTCATGAATCGCAATAAAACTTGTTCTACAGAGGCACGCAATAGTCAAGGGGGGTTGCTATGTCGGCCACTCCGTCATGCACTGCTTAGTTACCGGAGGCGCGGGTTTTGTTGGCTCACATTTAGTCGATTTGCTACTACAATCGGGCCACAGCGTGAGCATTTACGATAACTTTTCATCAGGACGACGAGAATTCCTTTCTCATCATGGTGATAATGTAACAGTCATTGAAGGGGATTTGTTGGATTTAGATGCAGTGAAATCTGCAATGGATGGTATTGACATCGTTTTCCACCTTGCTGCTAACCCAGACATTCGTCTTGGCACTACAATCACTGACACCGACCTAAATCAAGGTACAGTTGCTACCTACAATGTGCTAGAAGCAATGAGGGTTTGTGGCGTAAAGAAAATCGCCTTTTCATCTTCTTCAGTAGTTTATGGCGAAGCTGATGTGATGCCGACACCAGAAGATTATGGTCCCCTCTTCCCGATTTCTCTCTATGGTGCCAGTAAACTTGGTTCTGAGGCACTAATCACATCATGGGTTGGGACCTTTGGTCTTCAAGCCTGGCTTTTCAGATTCGCAAATATTGTCGGCGCCCGTGGGACACACGGTGTAATCTTTGATTTCATTCACAAATTACGTGCAGATCCTAATCGATTGGAGGTACTTGGAAATGGTAGGCAGGCAAAATCGTACATGGAAGTACGAGACTGTGCAAGCGCAATGATTCACTTAGTAACCAATACTGATGACGCAATAAATTACTATAATTTAGGAAGTGATGACACTTGCAGTGTAACGAGAATTGCAGAAATTGTGATTGAAGAATCCGGTTTATCAGGGGTTTCGATTGAATACACTGGTGGAGACCGTGGCTGGGCAGGAGATGTTCCTAAGGCAATGTTAGACCCAAGTCGCATGCGAGCGGCTGGTTTTAACACTAAATATGATTCAGAAGGAGCAGTGAGGCATACTGCTCAAATTCTTATGCAGGAGATTGGAATAAATGATGAATAAAGTAAGACGTAATAGGAATCTGGTAACAGATGAGAACGGAGATGCAAGAATAACTGCAGGATTTGTGGTTGCAGGTGGAATCACTTTCATCCTGTTAGCTGTGATATTATTCACAGATTTACCACCAATCGGCCCAGATGAAGGGGAATTGGCCCCAAACCTAAAGGGTGAAGTTCATTATTTAGGGGCAACAGATTGGGTTGATTTTGAATTATATGAAGAAATAGACAGTGGCTGGGATGCTGATTCAGAGCCAGAAGCAAAATGGTTCTTCATTCAGTTTATGGATACTGATTGTGGTTACTGTTGGGAAGAAGCAGGGCCTATGAGCCAACTTGAAGAAGCATTTGGAGGAAGAGTGACCTTCATCAGTGTCGCCTTAAGTTTGGATATTCCTGGACACTCAGCGTCAAGAGAAGAAGTAATTGCCTTCCAAGAAAAATCATCTCTTATCGAATGTAAAGGCGGCGACACTGATTGTTCATCACGCCCTGGTGATCCTCATAATTGGGCATATTTTAACGACTTATCCCAATCTACATTGGATCCTTGGGGGGTACAGGGGACACCATTTGTTGTGATTGTAAAACCTGATGGTATTGTTGCTTGGAATCAAGCAGCTCATAGTGGTGAGGAAGTTGGTAATGCCCTATACAGCATGTTGCCACAGGTAGGTGAATAAGATGGTAATGTCAACATCAGTAGTATTGGTGATATGTTCGTTAACAGTTTTGTTTGGGGCAATGTCACGAATGGAGTCTACCCGGCCATTTTTCTCAACATTAGGAATGAGCGACTTGGTATCAGCGCCAGTTAGTAGAAGAATGTTAGTCGGAACTCTTGCAAGTATTAGTGGTGGAATGTTGGCTGCCGTTTGGGTATGGGTAATCCAGAGGCAATCAATCATTGGGAACACTACACTCTGTGAATCATCAAGCGGTTGTGCTCAAGCCCTTTCAAGTCAGACAATGAACACGATTCCATTTTCAAATCTAGACTTTGGTTTGTTTTTCGTATTGATGTTTAGTGTTCTTGGATTCTTGGCATTGAGTATCCACCTTGAACCAACCTGGTCTAAGGCTGGTGGATTTCTTTCATGGGGTAGGACAATAGGTGGGATTTCCACACTAATTGCACTATGGATGACTATTACACATCTACTAATGGTTGATGATTCCCCTGCAATCTGTCCAATATGTATTGTTCTTTTAGCTGCTAATATTGTGACTATGATGCAATTCAATTTGCTACTTGCGTCACATTCTGATGGCAGTTGGAATTCCAACTGAGCACCTACTTTTTGCGATAATCCCATACACGGGAATATTTACTCAAATTGCTGATGTCGTTATTCTTCAGAATCAGAAACATCTTCTGGAGCAGGTTGAGCGAATAGTAGTAGAGAGAATATGAAGATGAATCCCATAAGTGCCATTAAGGGAATGCTCATGAAATCAAATACATTGAGATATTGAACTGTACATGACTCAAAGGCAGAACAGAATGGGGAATGCTGATCTGGATTCATTTGTAATTGATAATGATAAATCGATATAAATGCACCAAATCCTGCCATTGCTAAACCATATGGCTTAATTCCGAAATCATTTCTAAATGCTGCAAAAATAAAGAGAAATGCCATTGGATACATAACAATGCGTTGATACCAACATAATTTGCATGGCAAGAAATGTGCAATCTCTGAGAGGTATAAACTAGCCATCATCCCAAATAAAGCGACAAATCCAGCAAGAAACAGTGCTTCTCTACTATGTTCTAGGCGCAGTTCAGCAATCTTCTCAGCAATAGGTTTGGACTTCTTACTAGCAATTAACAAGCCAATTAGAATAATTCCTGAGATGCCTGCGGCCAATGCTAGGTATCCGAACAGATCTCCTGCTTCTTCTGGTGTCAAGTAATCACCGTTTTATCAGAAACCACGGTCACTGATGAGGCTCCTGAACAGCCATCATGATTTAATCACGACGCAAATCAGATTGCAAATTTGCTAAGATACACAAATAACTGAGATTTCCAGTTTACTTGCCAATCATTGTTCTATAATTCAAGGTTGATAAGTTCCTTGCATTTCAAAAAGTGCTTCATCTGTATCGACATCAATAGGAACCATTCTAGTAACAGTAACCTCAAGTTTGAGTTCTAGAGGGAAATTCTCACGAAGTTCTGAGTACAGTCTAGTCTGTACATCTTCTACATTTCTTCCGCGCAAAACGGTTAGGCAATGTAGGGTTTCTTTCTGTGCACGCTCTACGAAGTACTCAACGAGCCACTCACGCATTGGGAGCTGTGCAGTATCGTGCTCCTCTGGTGTTCCGGTTTCCCCGTCCATAGTGTAAATAGTACACTGCTAGGGTATAAATGCAACGAAACCCTGCTTCAGAAGCAGGAAGGCAAACAGTTTATTTGGGTCCACTTTCAAATATCTGTGTTTGGGGTAAAACTCAAGTTATTCTTCAGATTCCGCTGCTGACTTTTCATTCCCATCATTTTTACTAATTTTTTTAGTGTTCATCAAAGGGCTTGCAAGTAACAACCCAATGAGTAGTAGCGACAGACTAATTTTAGTCGTGGAAGAAAGGGCTGAATCAGACATGACCACAACCCTTGGAGTCGTAGCGGAGGCAATTGCTACACCTTCTGAGTCTTCAGCTATGATTGATAACTTTGAGTTATCAACATCAATTCCCTCATTAATTGGGAATTGATATGTAAGGTTGACAAAGGTTCTACCATTATTTAGAATTGAAAAATTCCCTAATATCCATGCATCCTGCGGTTCTGAAAATAATAATTCACCGCTTGATGAATTGATGACAGCCCCTGATCTAGCAACCCCATCGTGTAATTTGATGCCGTTGTACAATTCAGGTTGTTCAATTTCAACTTGGTCTTCTGTAATTATGAAGGTGTAAGTACCACTTGTGGTTGGTAGATATGTTTGTATTTCGAGAGACCAAAATTCATCATTTAGGTCTTCAAAATCGATTCTATTATGAGTGGTGATTGAAATTTCTTGTTGACTACTTCCAGCAGCAGATAGGAATCCTCTGTGTAGTGCATTTCTATCAATTAAGCCGCTAATTGATTGTTGATTCCCAATCCAAATAGTGGGGTATTCAGATTCTATTGGGTTCTGACCCATTTTCCAAGATTGTTGGGTTGCAACTCTGTTTCCCAAAAAATCAACGCCATCATCTGGATGAAGCGCTATTCTGGTAACTTGGCCCGGCCTACCTTCAACGAATTCTGAAACTACTGGGTCAACTTCAGCACAAACTTCACACCAAATTGCTGTTGATTCTCTGAGGATAACAACCTGGTCAACCGAACCAGACCAAGAATTTGCACATGAAAGCCCTTCACATTTCGCTGATTCCCCACTTGCAGTTGAAACTACTATGTTCAATGGTAGAATCAACAAGGTCGTGGCCATTAGTAAGGCCATCAAGTGATTCTTGTGCATGGTTGGCGGACGGGTCTCCTTTACATAGGCGCGCCGGCGGCGCGGTTTCTATGAGTAAGAGGTGGTACAATGAGCACCGCCGCGACCCATGGCGTCGAAAGGCGAAGTCATCTGGGTATCGCTCACGTTCTGCATACAAATTACTGCAGTGCCAAGAAAAGTTCAATCTAATCAGAGAGGGAGATACTGTTCTTGATGTTGGATGCCACCCAGGGGGTTGGTCACAAGTATCTACTGAGTTGACTGGCGAAAGTGGGCGTGTGATTGGTATTGATCTTAGGCCATGTGAACCGATTCAAGGTGTGGAACTAATGGTGGGGGATATTACCCAAGAGGATATACAAAAACAGATTTTTGAGATGCTTGAAGGAAAACCAATACATTCGATAGTATCTGATATTTCACCTCGATTAACAGGGCAATATGAAATGGACCAAGCAATTTCAGTTGATCTGGTTTGCATGGTGATGGATTTCGCAATCCCGTTGCTAAATAATGGTGGTTCATTCGTCACTAAGGTGTTTCAGGGGCGAGGAATTGAGGCAATTGTTAGAGCAGCTAAAATCCGTTTTTCAAAAGTTCAGAGATTTTCTCCTGTTGCTAGTAGGAATTCATCATCTGAAGTTTACCTTGTATGCAAGAATAAATTACCAGCCAACAAAATCAATGCAGATGAAACGACAATCAGGGAATCAGTGGAGAAGGATTTGGCAGACCAAGGATTCATCACAGGTCCAGAAGATGAAGAAGTAGATGATTCAGGCCCAATTGGGTTTTCAGTCCATCGAGCAAAATAATCACGTCAAATCGTTGATTAGACTTTTTCACTTTCACTTATGGGGCGTAGC
>CBFHYB010000010.1:4384-24320 GCA_965659915.1 Candidatus Thalassarchaeaceae archaeon | reverse complement strand
TGACCCTACGCGTGACCCACGCGGCCACGTTGTAACCATCTTCTATCGGATGGAACTTGATGAAGAATCAAAGGGAATCAAACGGGGAACCAACAACGTACCGGTAGCTGGTGATGATGCTGCTCACGCAGAATGGGTCAAACTTTCAGAAGTTGACCTTGAAAATATGGGTGCCGACCATGCTGAAATAATTCAGGAAATATGATTTCAATTGGGGCCGGCATAAAGGCTATATGGATTGAAGAAATAGCCAAAAATATGAGCGCACTTTTTACGATGGATAGGTATTACATACAAACCAAATTTCTGAGAATCTTTGGTGGTGCGTTTTGGTTTAGAGACGCTAATGACCACGTCATTGCTTACTCAAAACAAAAGCGATTCAAATTAAAAGAAGATATTGTTCTTTATACTGATGAAACATGTGCTCAACCCTTACTTGCAATCAAAGCTAGAAGCGTCATTGATTTTGGTGCTACATACGATATTGTAGATGCAACTACTGGTGAAAATCTCGGTGCAGCACGAAGAAAAGGACTCAAGTCAATTTTCAAGGATACTTGGAAAATTCTCGACGCTAATGGAAACGAATATGCTGAACTTGTAGAAGATAGCGTTGCAATTTTAAGAAGATTCGTCCCTTTTATTCCAGCAAAATATCACTTCAGTATCCAAGGTCAGCATGACATTATGATGTATCAAAGAATCAATCCAATTATCAAAAAGACCGACATATTGATTCCCGAAGGACACCCGCTAGATAGGAGAGTTATTGCGGCAGTCGCCTTACTAAATTCAGTGATAGAAGGTAGACAAGGTTGAATTTGATATCCTAGGATAATCAACAATTAATTAGAGATTAAAACAGATATGAGTAAAAATTTACTTTTTACTAAGGTATAATTGAAAAGATACACCTCTTCATGGAGTTATGGTTGACCCTACCTACAGCCCCGACGGAAAGTTCATGTGGACTGGAAGTGAATGGATACCAGCACCTCCAAAATCAGAACCAGAGCCACCATCACCTAGTGAACAAGCCCTGAATATGCAAGATTCTGTCATCGGTGGCGATGTTGTTCACAGCACGGTCATCAATAATGACGCGACTGCTGTAACTACTGCAGTTATTACCGCTCTTCAACAACTGGGTATGGTTAATCAAGAACCCGCTGCTCCAGTAGCACCACCACCAATTGCAGAAGTTGAGTTACCACCATCATTCAAAATCGGTGATCATGTAGAGTACCACAGCCCAACAAATGCTCGTTGGTTGGATCGCTGTACAGTAGTTGACATCAATGATGACCGCACCTATCGTATAGAGGTGCCAAAGTCATCTAGAATTGAAACAAAGCATGCGGTTGTCATTGGTTCTGCTCCAGGAACCATCCGGCCCGCAGCACCTCCATACAATGTTGGAGACCGCGTATTGGTCAATTGGAAAAATTACGGGACTTACTATCCCGGGAAAATTAGCGCTGAACATGATGACCACACATTCTTGATTAACTTTGATGATGGTGATGTTGAAGACAATGTAGAGTGGAGTCGAATTGAATCTATGCAAGAAGAATCAGCAGAAGTTCAAGACTACCTCGATAATATGGGCGATAATGAAAGAGAGTTTGTTGAAGCATTCCAAGTTTTTGATGAAGACGGCAGTGGAACTATTTCAGCAAGGATGTTTTTTGAAATCCTCACTGCAATGGGTGACGAACCACTTGAAGTTCAAGAGGCGATGGAGCAATTTGCAGAACTTGGAATAGAGATGGATAGCGAACTGGATTATCGTGAATTGGCCAAATACATGGCTAGCACCGATGGTGATAATGAAGGAACACAATACAAAACCGAGGTCGTCATTCGTGATGCTGAAATCGTTGATGGCTGCCTGAGAGGCTATGCTTATGCACATCCGAAACTCGGAGAAGGGCCAGTACGAACCTCTCAAATTATGGGTGTTCAATATGATGAACGAGCCACTGCTAGAGTAGAAACGAGAAATACGATGTACGTAGTTGGGCCTACAGGATGGGCTAATCCACCTGCCGACCACCCATTCAATTCCGTTTATTCAATAGGTGAGCAAATCAAGGTAGAATGGAACGGTAGTTGGTGGGATGCTAGTATCATCAATATCTCCGATGATAAATATCAGATTCACTACACAGGATTTGATTCCAGTTGGGATGAGTTTGTCACCACTGTACGAATGCGTAAACTTGGTTGAAGTGTCAAATCATCTGAGAATTTGTTGCAACTCATTGTAGCAATCACTCCAACCAACTGCCAAACCATCTCCACGACGCCGCATCTGTACTGCTTCGCGCCAGGCAGCGACCTCATTATTGAGTGCAGGTCCTTTCACAGTGGAGTCTATTCTAAACAATAATCCTCCACCCAAATGTTGGTCTAAAAACCCTCTTTGAGCCTTCGAAACAAGTAATGTTGGAACTCCTAGACTAACTGCTTCATGAGCCAAAGTCACCGATTCTGACAGCACCCCATGATAATCTGAAATCGCTTGAGGGAGCCCCCAAGGGTCGTTGATTACTTGGTTTTCAGCAACCGTTGTGACCTCCATTCCTAAGTCGGAAATTAGTGGTTCAGCACTAACCAACTCATCCTTGTCGTGTACCCCTCCACCCTTCAAAGAACGGTGTAAGATATGTGGAACTGCGCCTTCTTTCAAATCTCTAATTGTGCTAGGTTGAGCAAGATAAACATGAGGTAGTTCTCCATTCAATTTGTGAACCCTGATGCCATTACTATTACAATCATCAATAAATCCTCCATCGAGATCTTGCCGCCAATTTGGTGTAACAATAACTTCGGTTGCTGATGATAATGCAATTCCGTGGGCGAGATGATTAACCTCTGTATCTGTGATGTAAATTCGACGGGGGATTTTGGCTTTTTTAGCGGCATTGAGTTCTAACGCCGCTCCCTTGACAACGACTTTTTCTATCGGTTTTCCAGTTATATTTCTACGCTTTAGAATTGATGTGACTGAGTGAATTCTTCTCAAAGCACGTATTTCTCGCTGAATTGGTAATATTCGCTTACCGACTGGACGCTTGACTCTGAGAATATGCCGCTTAGGTAAAGGAGATGAGTTGCTCTCAATCATTGCATCTATTTCAGCCCGCTTAGTTGCTACAATAATGTCCACAGGACTGCCACTTTGAATGAACTTGTGAAACAGTTGCATATGGGCTGGATGGTCGAGTACCCAACAGGTCGGACTCTCTGCCATGATTCTCGCTCATGCTCTAAGACCATCAATAGAACGGTTAATGGCTCGCCATTACCTCTCGGCATCATGGCAAAGGAACGAATTGAGGTAGAAGGTGGCAAGACATACGGGCCGTACTCCCCAGGAGTGAAGTCGTATGGTGTAATTTGGTTGGCTGGACAGATTGCTCCAGAAGCGGGAGATGACATTGCTTCTCAGACTGCAGCAAGCCTTGAGAAAATTGATGCACTACTTGCTGCTGCTGGCGTTAGTAAAAATGAAGCCTGCTTTGCCCAGGTGTTACTTGATGACATTAATGACTTCGCAGCAATGAATGAGGTTTACTCAGCTTGGCTTGAGGGTGTTGAAATCCCACCCGCACGGGCTGCATTTGAAGCAGGTGCGCTGCCGCGCGGGGCAAAAGTGGAAATCGTTGTTCAGGCTATTGATGAGAATTGCTGATAACCTCTGCAACAGAGTCACTTTTAGCAAAAGGGGGCTCGGAAGGAATCATGGAGAGCGTAGAATGGCCAGTCGGCCTTGACATAGAGAAGGCTTCTGCCGCCTTCAAAGCCTACGATATTCGAGGCATTGCTGGAGACCCACTAACTCCAGATTTCGCTTATCGTCTTGGCCGTACTCTAGCTACTTTCCTAGATTGTAACTCACTTGCAGTAGCCCGCGATATTCGTGAATCCGGCCCCGAACTTCACGCCTCATTTGTCAATGGACTTAACGATTCAGGAGTCGATGTTCATGACCTAGGAATCATGCCAACTGGTGCTCTTTATCACGCTACAGTCACGCTGCCCGTTGACGGTGGAGTCGTAATTACAGCAAGTCATAACCCACCCGAATACAATGGTTTCAAAATGTGTCGAGGATCAGCCGCAATGGCTGGAGATGAATTACAAGATTTGTTACAAGTTTTCCTTGCTGGTAACTTCAAAACCGGAAGTGGTGAACACATTCTTATTGATGATTTCAAAACTCAATATTATGATGACATAATTGCTTCAACCGGCCTACCCAATCGCCAAGTCAAGGTTGTGGTAGATTCAGGAAATGCAGTACCAGGACCATTCATGGTGGACATTCTGAAAATGTTGGGTGCAGATGATACCTGCATTTTATGCGAATGGGACAACTCATTCCCCGTCCACCCTCCCGACCCAACACGCCCCTCAAACATGGAGTTACTCGGACAAACCGTACGCGAAACAGGTGCCGAATTTGGCATTGGTGTTGATGGTGACGGAGACAGAATGGGAATGGTGGATGAAAAAGGTAATTTCATTCATCCTGACAGATTACTTGCTTTGTTCGCTGCTGACATTCTCTCAAGAGTTTCAGATTCTGCTTCCGAAGCAGCCCGCACCGTTTTTTATGATGTAAAATGCTCAATCGCCTTAGAAGAAACGATTGCTAACAACGGCGGGATTCCACACATGATGAGAACTGGGCATTCGTTCCAAAAACTGGCGCTGAAAAATTCTCCAGAGACACCACTTGCTGGAGAAATGAGTGGCCATTTCTTCTTCAATGACAAGTGGCCTGGGTTTGACGATACGCTGTACTGCACTGCTAGAATGCTGGAGTTAGTAGGCCGTGACCCACCCCCAAGTGAGGGTGGACCTAGTTTCTCTGAACGGCTATCCTCTATCCCCACCTACCCTAGTACAGGAGAAGCAAAAGTACCCTTAACCGGTGGTCGAGAAGAAACCATGGAAAACGTGGAGAATGCTTTTTCAAAATATGAAATGATTACTGTTGATGGAGTTCGAATAAGACTTTCTGGAGATGGATGGAAAGGTTGGTTCCTATGCCGACCATCTAACACTGAACCAATTTTAGTTATGCGAGCTGAGGCTACATCCGAGGATGGTTTGGCTGAAATTCGTGCCCTCGTACATGAAAAAATCGGCCAAATTATTGACTTGAAAAAATTTGATGAGGCTTAAGCCCAAGGGTCATCTTCATCAATTGGGTCTTCGGCAGTCTCATCTTCTGAGGCTTCTTCCTTTGACTCACTTTCTTCCTCAATTTCAGCATCATCATTACTATCAAGAAGTGACATCGCTAAGTTTGTGTCCATTGAATCCATCACTCCTTCATCGTCGCTCTGCAATGGCTCGCTTGGTGGTTCTGGAGCCGCTGGAATCTGAACTGAAGTGCTGACTGATGGCAAGGTATTGGCCGCTGTTGGTGGCGGTGGAGAGGTGCTAGCACTAGTGATTAATTCGGCACCATCTGGAGGTGGGGGAGGGGCCGTACCATGCTCTTGCCAAGAGCGTGAAATCTCAGCCGCTCGGCTAGTTCTCGACTCGTCATCTTCATCTTCGTCTTCATATTCGTCTTCATATTCGTCATTTTGACGGAATTTGAGAATAACGATTACAAAAACCATCACAAACATCATTGCAATCAATGCACCTAGACCAATTCCTGCTGCCAAGCCACCATCTGGTGATGCTGAATCTGATGTATCGATCACATGTGATTGGTTCCATCTTGCAGGGTCAGCAGGGAAAAGGTCGGCACCTTGTGATGTATTCCACGGGTTTGGTGATAGTGTGTCCATTGGATCGGACCAACCATCAGTATCGGTATCAGGGCAACCCAGTCTATCGTGTTCAGAATCTCCACGAATCGTTGGGCAGGCATCCCCATTCATTCCATTTGGTTCATCGCCAAATCCATCACGGTCAGTATCACGCCACTGCGTTGAATCATCTTTGAAAATGTCGTTATCATCTGACCAACCATCTCCATCACTATCTAGACAACCAAATCGGTCTTGCCACGAATCCCCAGCCTCTTCTGGGCAATCATCCCATGGTTCTGCACCATTTGTGGCATTCTCGTCTTCCCAGCCATCAGCATCCCAATCAAGTGGATGTTTGTCGGAATTTGTCGCTCCAGGAATGAACTCTCCGGGCCAATGTGGTTTCCGGGTTTCATTCCAATGTGGATTAGCCCAATTATCCCCTTGACCATCGCTATCACTGTCGGACCACTGTGACCAATCTGATGGGAATGTGTCGCCATCATCCGAAGCGCCATCGCCATCAACATCAGGGCATCCAAGCCGGTCCCGCCATGAGTCACCCCATACATCTGGGCAAGCATCACCGTTGTTTCCACTCAAATTATCACCAAAGCCATCACCATCAACATCGGTTTGTTGAGTTTCATCTAGTGGGAATGTGTCGGGATTGTTACCATCTTGATTGTCTCCCCAACCATCGCCATCTTGGTCTTGATATTGAGTTTCGTCAAATGGTAAATAATCGCTTTGAGTAGACCCTGCAGAGTGGTTATCTCCCCAACCATCACCATCTGTATCTTGATGTTGAGTTGGATTGTTGATGAAATCATCAGTCACATCTGACCAACCATCACCATCGGTATCTGGACAACCAGGATTGTCAAATGTGTCTACCCCAGGAAGTGTTGGGCAATAATCCATATTCACTGCTCCAAACACAAATCCACCTAAACCAAGACTTTGGTATGTTGGAGTCAAACTTTCATCATCCCAATTATCACCAAATTGGTCTCCATCACTATCATTCCATTGAGTTGGTTCAGTTGGGAATGCATCTCTTACATTGGACCAACCATCACTATCGCTATCTTCACAACCGAGTAAATCAATTGTTGAAGTACCAGGAATTGTTGTGCAATTATCAGCTTCAAATCCATCGGGATTATCGCCGTATCCATCACCATCAGTATCACGCCACTGAGTAGGTATCGAGGGATGTGAATCATCAACATCGGCGTACCCATCACCATCTGCATCTGGACAACCGATGTACGGAGAAACCGTTGCATTGCCCCAAACTGTTGGGCAATCATCATCCTCGTTAGCAACTCGGTCATCATCGTCATCCTCAATGAGTCCTTTCCAAACAAAGACATCAAAATCGCCAGCACTGACGATATCATCTGAACCAAATTCTGCTGGGCCACTACTGGTTCCCTTGAATCTGCCAGCAGTGTGTGTAATGTTCTGAGAATCAACATCTATTGCCCAAGCACGATCACCACCACTAGGCCCACCAGCGACAAAGACGTCTTCCCATTCGCCAGTCGCCGCTGAGGAAACCGCTACGAATGCATCTGAAGCACCACTTGTGTTAGCCATCCTAGTTGTTGCAGAATTCTCAAAGGTCGTCATTCCAGCAATTTGCCCAGCAGTAAACACCGCGCTTTCATCCGCTGACAGCGCAATGGAGAATCCCATATCATCTGATGAGCCCCCACCTTTCTTAGCCCAAGACCAAGTACCTCCGACATCAATTTTTCCAGCCCAAACATCTGTGCCTCCAGAGTTTGCAGTTAGCCGGTCATTTCCATAACTCGCTAACACACCATCAAATTCACCGACTGCATAGACTGAATCTTGCGAATCAACAATCAAATTGCGTAAAACATCTTGTCCGGTACCTCCACCAGATGTGGTCCATTGTACGCTACCACCATCATCAACAAGCATCACCCAAACATCTTGAGAACCCCCACTTGAGGAAATGGTTGCTCCACCGGGGAAATCAACTGTACCAGCGAAATTACCAGCAACATACCAATAGTTTCCAGTTGGAGAAGTTGCAATTGCAGTTGCTGAATCAAATTGGGAATCTCCGCCCCACGCTGCTGTTGAAGACCATGCACCATTAGATTCTAAGAAACCAAGCCATACATCTGAAGTGGCTTGAGTACTCTCATAATACCATTCACCCTGAGCATCTGTGTAAGCCCAAAGTTTACCATTGTAGGAACCTGAAACTGAAATTGAGTTATTGAAAAATTTGATGTCTGTTGGCATGACTTGGCCCATTTGTTCTTCGTAAGTCCATGTGGTTTGGTCTAAAATTTCAATTTTCTTTGAGGTTTCAGCCCATAGGAAGTTTCCATTGCTGTCCAACTTAGTGATGAAGACATCATAACTCGACTGAGTGTGTGCTGCAAGAGTGGTGGATCCAAGAGTCACTGAGGGGCTATTGGTTGACTGAGAATCCATGAAAGGACCCGTGACATACACATTTCCTTGTGGGTCGATATCAATACCAATCCCCCAATCTTCGTAACCACCAGCAATGTGGGAAGCCCATACCCAATTTCCTGAAGAGTCCATTTTTGCTACGAAGCCATCTAGACCACCCATTGAGTTGAGAATTGTATTACCAAAAGTTGCCGAACCAGAGAAAGAGCCGGTGACAAACGAGTTGCCTGATGAATCCAAGACCATGTCCCAAACCATATCTGAGCCAGAACCACCAGCAGGCGTTGCCCATATGTCAGCGGGTGATGTTTTTTCAGCAAAATTGAGTTGGAATTGACGGCTAGAATCTAATTCCATTTCAACAAAATTATGACTAATTCCCATCGTCAAAGACAACAAGGTCACGGCAACAACGACTAGTACCGACTTACTGCCCATCATGTCCCCACGAATACGCTTACATTTTATTGTCACCCCGGTAGGGGTGTTTTGCTAATGTACGAAAATTATAGTGCTGAACGCTTTGAAATAAATGAACCATAGGAGATTAGTCCATCATCCATGGCCTTTAATGTTGAATTAACAACTTCATTAAAATCATCCTCAAAAGCACCTAATCCTAATTCAGACAGAGAAAGCCCCCCTGTTCTTTGGAGCAGCCGAAATCCCATCATTGCTCGACCCAATTTTTTACGATTTGATTTCATTATTTGACGCTCTTCTCTAGCCTCAATTATATCAAATCCATTTGCCTCGATTAGACTCACCCAGCCATCTATTGAGCGGTCTTCATCTTGACCAAAAATTGTATCTAAAAATCGGTTCACATTGTCATCTAAAAGTGAAGGGTTGGTTACCACCAATTCAGAGTTCATCAACATTCCATCATCAGACAATAATCGATGAGCCTCCTTCAGTATTTGACTAGGATTTCTAACTACTGAAAGACGGGATTCAGTCAACAAATGAGTCCCCCAAGCATCAATCAAAGGAGATTTGTCAAGGGATGCACGCTCAAACTCTACAGACTCTCTTTTCCATTCAGTAAGTGCGATTCCAATCAGATTCGGTGATGGATCTATGCCAGAAATCATGCATCCAAATTTAGATGATAGGATAGACGAAACAGTGCCGGGACCACACCCTAGATGAACAAGTTGTGATGAATCTGACACACCACCACGCTTACACAAATCAATTGCTAAATTAGAATTTGAAGGAAAGGCATCACCGAAATATTGGCGGAAAAGTGGCAAGCTCCTCACCCCATCCATGAATGGGCCGGGGCGCTCAAGCCTCATCAATGTCATGACCGGTTTACTTATTCAAAAATTCAAAGCCAATACGGATGAATTATTCATCAGCAATTCGCTTTAGAGCAAGGTCACAATATTCTTGACTAATATCAAACAGGAGATACTTACGGCCATTTTTCTTAGCAGCGATTCCTGTTGAACCTGAACCAGCAAATGGATCAAGAACAATATCTCCAGTAAAGGTGTACAGTTCCATACAACGGCTTGGTAATTCAACAGGGAAAGGAGCAGGATGGCCTACCCGCTTTGCGCTAACTGTTGGGAATGCCCAAATTGACTTAGTCCACTCAATAAATTCCTCTTTACCAATAGTGTCTACGCGACCCTCATCTTTTTCATTTCGTCCGCGTGGTAACTTGTATTCACCTTTTGAAAATACCAAAATGTATTCGTGAACATCTCTCAATGTTGGATTGGATGCCGACTTCCATGAACCCCATGCGCATGATACGCCTGCACTGGCAGCCTTATTCCAAATAATTTCACCACGTGGTAGAAAACCAATTTCAATCATTATCTGATTAATGAAAGACGAAAGAGGAATATACGGTTTCCTGCCCAAATTTGCCACGTTAATACAAGCACGACCGCCTGGCACAAGTACGCGGTAGCATTCATCAAATACTCCTCTCAATAGTTCTAGATACTCACTAAGTGCAAGATCATCATCATAAGTTTTGGATGCGTTATATGGAGGTGAGGTGACCATCATGTGAACAGAATTGTCAGGAACCTCTCTCATGTTTCTAGAATCACCGCACACAACACGATTGACTAATTCATCAGGGAGAACACCCAAATCACCGGTATCCGACTCTTTTGGCAGACCACTATACATTGCTGAACCATAAAATTCAGCGGAATCGTGGCTTTCTCTTTTTGAAACGCCAAATGAAGAGGTCTTAGTTCCATTGCGCTTACTACTACCTATTCGTGGCACTGCGCGCGCGTCGGCTGTTTTTTTACCAGCATCCGCCTTACTATTTCCATTACGTGGCATCCCAACCCCGCTACGCGCGAGGTTTGCTGTCCATTCTTATAGAGTTCGCAAAGTAGTGGTTTTGCTGGATAAATCAACCTCGATTAGGTCTATTCCAAGACCGTTTCAGTAAAAGGTAAGCGACAAGTCGGCCAACCAATGGCCTCGCTCCTCAGCCTGAGTGATGCAGACCTTTCTGGGAAGACTGTGCTTGTCAGAGTTGATGTCAATTCACCTCTAAATCCTGTAACAGGAGAGTTCCTTGATGATGCAAGGTTACGAGCAATTTTACCCACCATAAGGCGGCTTGGGAGTTCAAAAGTGGTTATTTTGGCCCACCAGAGTAGACCAGGAAAAGATGACTTCACCTCAATGGAGAGACATGCAGAATTATTGGGTGTTCTACTTGGTAGAAATATCGAGTTTATCCCGGATGTCTGTGGAGAGGTCGCTCTCAATGCAATACAGAACATGAAGAACGGAGAAATGCTCTTCTTAGACAATGTAAGAGGGTGGGATGAAGAGATTTCAATGAAAAATGCGTCACTTGAGGAATTGTCACAATCTGAAGTAGTGCAAAAGCTTGCCAGTGTTGCTGATGCTTTTGTCTACGATGCGTTCGCTTGTGCCCATCGGAATTCGCCAACAATCTGTGGTTTTGGCCCTGTTCTTCCATCCTATGTTGGAGTTTTAGTTCAGGGGGAATTAGATGCTCTTGGTGGAGTGGTGGACAATCCGCCTAGACCACATGTGGTAATTCTTGGCGGTGTCAAAAGTGATGATTCGCTTGATATTGCAGTCAATCTTCTAAATCGAAATGTTGTTGACACCATTATTCCTGTAGGTGTTGTTGGAAATCTAATGTTATGGGCTGCAGGAAATTCACTAGGATATGAGAATGAAAATTACATTCGTGGAAGTCTTGGAGATGCTTTTGAAAGAACTTGGGAAATGGCTGAGTGGGTGGTTGAGAATCATCTCAACAAACTAATCTTACCCACTGACTTAGCAATTGAAATTGATTCTCAGAGAGTTCCTTTATCGGTTCAAGAATTACCTACAGAATATCCAATCTACGATATTGGAATTGCAACATTGATGTCAATCAGGCCTGCAATTATGGAAGCTGAATGTGTGCTTTGGAATGGGCCAGCATCATATTTTGAAAAACCTCTATTCGCCTTTGGAACGATTGAAGTTCTAAACACCTGTGTTGAAACCGAAGCTTTCGTTATCATTGGTGGTGGCCATACAGGTACACTGGTTAATCAGCGTGGAGTTGATGAAAAAATTGGACATAACAGCACAGGTGGAGGTTCATGCCTAACCTTCCTTGCTGGAAAGCCAATGCCAGCACTAGATTCTCTAGCGGCTTCTGCAAAAAAATTCGCATAAATGCGAATCAAAGCAGCGATTCATGGTTTCAATAACGATGAGAGATATGAATCCGTGACCATCCTTCTTGAAGCGTTGGTAAACTCATCTAAATTAATATTGAAATCGCTTTCATAAATCTCTGCTTGAAGGCCCATATCCAATTTATCTAAGCCAGCAACAAATAGGCCTTCAGGCGATGTCCTGTCCTCAAATTCTTGCCATAAATTCTGCAATTCTTCCGATCTAGGATGGCCATCTAATAATTGTGCAATCGCATTTTCTTCAGCAGCCCGTTTTCCTTCTTCTGGTTCAGGGTCGTATGGAGTTAGATCACCTACAACGACCTCTGCTAAATCATGAATTAATGCTAGAGTGAGTACCTTTTCCAAATTCAGATTTTCAGGACATGTCAAAAGTCCGAGGAGAGCCATACCCCAACTATGAGAAGCAACTGTTTCTGGATCCTCAATTGGGAATCTAGTCCAGCCAGCCCTTACTACCTGCTTTAGGCGAAGGCATTCTAGTAACCTGTTTCTCTCTTTCATGATTGTCGAATCTTCCGTCATGAGATTGGCCAATTCAGTTGCTTATTTAAGGATTGAAATTTGCCATTTTTGATAACTATAACAAGCCAATGCATTAGGGCGTCGCCACCCTCGGCCCTACTATGGAGTGGGACGTCTCGGCACTTGAAGGGCCGGATGGGGCTGATTGGAGAGTGCCTCCTGACGAATTAGCAAATCGGCTTGAACTGGTTGAAATTGCTCTTTTGGATGCGGGAATTGAGTCAATGTTAGTACATGACCCTGTAGACCTCTATTGGTTGACAGGGGGTCGCCAGAATGGAATGCTTCTTGTTGGCGCAAAAGAATCCTCCGTTGATTCTGTTTTTTGGGTACGCCAAAATCTTGACAGAGCAATTTGGGAGGCTGGCGGTTCAGCAGCACCGTTTGAGTTGTCACCTCAGCCGCGTGTCAAAAATCTCAATGATGAATTGAAACAACGAGGATGCACAGCCACACCAGCAATGCAACATGGAAGACTACCTCATAATCAGGCTATATTTTTCCAGGAAATTCTTGGAGAATCTGCGGATTGTACTAGTTTACTTTGGAATCTTAGGGAAATAAAAAGCCAATGGGAAATAGAACAGATGCGAGCCAGTGGTGAAGTCAATCGCTGGATGTTTGAAGCGATTCTTGATGAAGGCGGCGAAGGTGTTTCCGAAATAGAACTCGCCGCTGCAGCTGACTCAGTAAGCAGAGCGGCCGGATTCGGCGGACAAATTATGATGAGAAAATGGCCGATGAATTGCGATAGGGTTGTTATCGCAGCAGGCCATTCTGGCGCTGTTCCAACTTATTTTGATTCGGCAGTTGGTGGTACTGGACCCCATTCTTTTGCTGGCCTAGGAGCTGGATTCCACCGTATCAAAACCGGTGAACCAGTATTAGTTGACATCGTACACTGCCACCGCGGTTATGTTTCAGACTGTACTAGAATGTTCAGTGTTGGACCTCTTGACGAGGAGTGGGTGGAGAGGCTTGGGGCCATGAAGGAAATTAGTGACGAGGTAGTAACTGGGTTAGCAAGAGGAGACACTTGTGAAATGGCTTACGAAGCGGGAGTTACAATTGCTAGAGAGAGGGGGGTTAGTGGTCACTTGATGGGCATGCCTCCTGACCAAGCGCGATTCCTAGGACACTCCATTGGGCTTCACTTAGACGAAACTCCGGTAGTTGCACGAGGATTTTCAAATCCACTGCAAATTGGAGGCACCATGGCAATTGAGCCAAAGGTGATCTACACAAATGGTGCAATTGGCCTCGAAGATAGTTGGGTTAGAACCGAACATGGAATGGAATGTTTGACGGCTGGTGATGCAATTCCTCTTCACCAAGAATGGGATTCATGAAATTCTCCTTCACGCCGTAGGGTTCATTGAGGACCGAGTTGCGCAGTGTGTCATGAGCGCCAAACCCTGGTCTCCTTCTCATGTTGCAGCACTTGCTTCAGCATACACCGACTTGCGGATTTCGGGTGCTGTGAAACAGGAATTGGTCACTTTACTAGTTGCTAAACTCAATGATGTTGTTCCGCGCATGGAGCAAGAAACTCTAGCCCAAGATTCAACTCGAAAGACGCTAGATGACCCACAGCGAACAAGACTTGGCTTTAGTCGCACAAGAGGATTGATGATTGAACGCATTGATGCTGTTGACTCAGTCAGTGCGGCTGCAGTCACTGCTGCTTGTGAAGAGTTAGAACTCTATCTTAGAGATGTTTTACGAGCCTGTGAAACAGTCTGCACTAACAATTCAATGGGGACTATCAAGCCGCGGCATCTTGAGGAAGCGCTTTCTAATATTGGGGTGAGTCTACCAGATGAATCTCAAGAAGTTGAATCTACACCCATGACGGTGACTTCCGATCCTTTAGAATCTCTAGTTGGTGGAGGTGCTGGAGTCATCACTCCCGCACTACTTCGTCAAATGGCTAGGAAGTTTGCTAACATGAAAGTTGAAAATGATGCTTTAGAAGAATTACTTGAACTGTACTATGATGAAGCAGGAACTATTCAGCATGAAATGAAAAAATCACTCACTGGGGGAAATCCAGCTGAATTTGGTCCACAGTTAGATAAACTCAATGAATTAGCAAAAATGGGTTTTTTGAGTCGTACTCTCAAGTTAGCCGAAGAGCGAGCAAAAGCCAGCAATTCCCGTTCCATCACTATCGAACATATCCTCAGTATTGACGTTTGAAAGCGCAACATGGAAAACCAACCACCCTAAGGCGCAGGTTGATGAGTAGTCGAGCACAGAAGGCGGCGCAGCGGCAATTGCTTGATGTTCTCTCATCTTGGCAAGAGCCACATGGCACCGGTACAATTGCTGAAAGTGGTGCACTAAAAGCAATGCAAGCTGATGATGATGGCTCGGTCCGAATTCAAGTTACGCCAGCCCGAGCGCACTGCCCTTGTTGTCTTCTTGACTTGATAGATCTGCGTAACGCATTACAAAAGAAAAGGAAGATTTCAGCCGCTTTCATAGAAGTCACTGGGGTTCCTGATGTACATAGATGGACCTCTTCTATCAACGAATGATTTCATAGCGCCCCTGAAATAAGTGGGAAACGTTGATTTTGCTGCTTAAAATGGGTTTATGGATGAGATTTCTTAGCCGTCGCAGTTAAGAAAGAACCCCCAGCCCCAATATTGAGGGAGATGTATGACTCGGGTTCGCGTCCACACCGGCAAACCTGGTGCAGATATGGAAGATTCAACACTTGCTGAGTTACCTGATATAATGTCAGAAAACTCAGGAGGATGGGTAGATATTTTCCAGCCTGATGAAGAATCAACTAGAGATTTCTTACAACAGAAAATGGGATTCCACCACCTAGCAGTTGACGACTGTTTTGAAGAGCCAGCAAGTCGAAACTTCGTGTATGATAATCACAAATTCACTACCTTCAAAGCAAGAGATGCAGACCGTGACTTAGACACCGAATATCTCCGTTCATTCTTGCAAGATGGGTGGTTAATCACTATACGTCACGCTCATATGCCTGGTATTGCAGAATTTAGAAAACGCATCCGTTCGAAGAGTTTTATGAAAGATGGAATGATGAATACAGAATATTTACTATACCAACTTCTTGACTCAGTGGCTGATGATTGGATGAAGGTTTTGAGCCGCCAATCCGAAAGACTAGACGAATTAGAAGACCAAGTGTTTGACCCTACACAAAAATTCCCAAATCTTCTTGAAGATTTGCACGAGATAAAGGGAGAACTACGTGAGATTACAAAATCAACCACTCCTCTTGATGACGTTATTCAAGGAATGTTGCGCTCTACTGATGGCTTCGTAACTGAAGAAACCGACCTTTACTATCGGGATTTAGCAGATTTGACTCACTCTATTGTGACCCGCGTTGAGAATTACAGTTCTGGTGCCGCATCAACCCGTGATACCTATATTTCTCAAACATCAATGCGGTTGGCGGAGTCACAGGCTGAAACAGCTGAAGTCATGAGACTGTTGACGATTATTGCCACTATCATGCTACCAATTACTGCGGTTGCAAGTATATTTGGAATGAATGTTCAGTCATTTGGGGCAGGATCAGGACCTATTGATTTGACAGTCATTTTAGCTTTGATGGCTGGTATCGGCGGTGGATTACTAATGTGGTTATACTTCAAAGGATATATTGGTGGTAAACGCCGTTAACCACGCCGGTTATTCTTCTTCGAATGCCGCCTTTAATTTCTCTTCATCGCGAGCCCATCTCTTTCTCTGATGCTCCTCAACCAATTCTAGTTTAGAATTGAGTTTCTTTGCCATGAAACGATATATTAGAAACAATATCAGCACATCAAAGATGATGAAAGCAACCAATAAATTATCCATATTATCAACTCATAGTGGGGGATTTGTTTCAATATCGCATGCAGAATCTGCAACGCAAATACACGCCAGAATATACCCGTCATCAATCAAATAATCATCAAGTCCAGGAGGCGGAGGATCGGGGATTGGAACTTCTCCTTTGATTAATTTCACAAGGCAGGTACCACAATTTCCAGAAGTGCATCCACTAGGGATTTCAATTCCTGCATGTTCAGCAATTTCTAGAATTGGAACGTTTTCCTCAACCTCAGCACTGCCGAGAATAACACCATTACGGAAGAACCGAACTAATGCCATATCTGTGGCCAAAGAGTTCTCCGCCTTGAGAATAGTGGAAACTCAACTGCTTCAACGGTCGGACCAACGAGTCCAACGTCCAGTCTGCTTGTTGAACACAAGTCCCGCCTTTTTCATCCACTTGTTGAATTTAGTTGCACCAGCACCTGTTGCGACAATGAAATCCTCTCGGTCTTCTTGCGCTTGAATGTAGCCCTTTGCCGCTAGCGTTTGGTCAATCCAGTCGTTAATATCCATCAAACCACCACTCAACTTACTTTCTGATACAGCAGCCTCAAGCATCTTTGCATCTGCTCCTGCTTGTTCCAAATCTGCTCGCAATAGTTCATCCACTGAACCTATCTTGGATACCTTTGGCCTAACAGCAATTGGTAGCCGTGGGGATTTGTTTTCATCAATTGAAATTCGCTTCCCATTATTGAGGAATGATTCCACTCTGTCAACCATGTTAGCGCTGAATTCAGATTCACAATCCCAACAAATGTAACTCCATCCCTCTGGATCATCTTGGTTGAGATTACCACTTACAGGATCTATTTCTTCACCACATTCTGGGCAAGCATACAGACATAGAACTGGAACCACCTTTCGGCGGAAATCAGCAATATCTTGGGGAGTACCAGTCAAACCGAGGAGTTCGTGATCTCTAGCGGCTTCTAATCCCCTAGTTTCTAGTTGGTCATTTATTTTAGAGCGCATCTCATTTTTGCCCTCTTCATCCAAGTTGTTTTCCAACTTGCAAATTAGTTCAATGCTTTTACCGAGGCGAATCATCACTAGTTTCTTGCTACGGAAGGCCTCAACCTTTGCCTCTCTGATTCGCTCCTTCTGCTCAATGATTTCAGACAAGTAATCCTTCTGTTGCCGGCGTAATCGCTGTTTGTCAATGCGGTCCAACTTTTGAGGAGTAGACAATACCTTGGAGAGATATTTTTCAGAACCTGAACCTGAAGGTCCTGATTTGATTACTTCAATTACTGATGTAGCAATCTTATCTTTTAGACCATAATTGCCAACTAATTGTGCTTCTGTGATATCTTTGAGTTTACCAATAGTCAATCCAGCGTCAGCCAAAGTCTGAGCAGTTACTTCGTCAACCCCACGTCTCAAGAGTGCTAGATAGGTGTCCTTCTTTGCCATACGGCATCCCCCCCCGATGACACCGGAGCCGGGGGTCCGCTTTGAACCCCCCGTTTTATCAAGAATTGCGTGATACCATTCATTCGTTGAATTGTTGGTTAAAATACTCTAACCTTTGAGCTAGTAAAAGCCACTCTTCAACTTCCAAATCCTCAGGTCTAAAATCATCCCAACCATCCTCTAATACAGCGTTTTCTTCATCTGAAAGAAGGTGGTTAACTGCCTCAACCCATCTCTCGCGATTCCAATTTGGGACTCGTTCAATTTTTCTTGGAACCCGTTTCAAACGATTTCGCATTTTTTTACGTCTTTGCGCAAAGGCATGGGAAACCATTCTCTTCACCAGTCGATATTCGACATCAATTCCAATTTCAGTACGCAAATCATGCGGCGTCATCAATACTAATCTACTTTGAACTTCGGGATGTGGTGTAAAACAATGTGCTGGCACTTTCATCTCCAAGGAAACCAACCAATTCAGGGCTGTATTGATTCCAAGTGGGCCACGAGACGCTAATCCAAATTCCATCGCTAGCCGGCTAGCAAATTCATCTTGCAAAAGTAAGACTACTGATTTCAACTGATTGGTCCCTTGCCGTTTTGCATTCTCCTGCCAATTGTCAATTTTAGCAATCAAAGGACTTGAAATCTGATACGGAGGGTTACAAACGACATCGGTCAAATCCTGTGGCCACTGAACGTTCAATGCATCTCCTTCTATTAGGTTAAGTTGGCCGCTTTCAATTGCTTCAGCGTGTACTCGATGTAGATGTTCAATCGCTATATTGTCAATTTCTATCGCTGTCACTCTCGCCCCAGTTAATAGAAGAAAATGAGTAAGTGTTCCCGGTCCTGGGCCTACCTCCAATACATGAGAGTTTGAATCAACTTTTGATAGTTTAATCGGTACTTGAAGGACCTTTTCATCAACCAAGAAATGTTGTCCTAATTCTTTGTCTGCCCATCGACGATCAAGTAACAAGTCAACTAACTCACGCACTATCCCGTCGCTTGGCTCAACTGATGACATAGTCCCACTATTCCGCTACACGCACAACATTTTGGAGCAGGCTAGGCACCATCTTAGGATCTTGCAATTCTTCAACTAATCTCTCAACGATGAGTTGAAGTGAATCTATTGTGCAGGCTTCATCAACCTCTTCAAATGTCATCCATCCGGCGCTAATTCGGCTTTTCATCATCTGTGTTGCCTTCTTTTGCCCTATACCAGGTAGTAATTGGAAAGCATGGAACTTGAGAGATACCGGTCCTGCACGATTATAAAATTCCATACATGGCTTCGGATTTTCAGAAAGTATCTCTTTCATCACATTAACAATTGCCGCTTGGGCTTGATTTGGTAATTCACGATATCTATCCTTGCCTAGAACCATAGCTATTTTTTCACTTTCCTCCTCTGTTGGAAGTTCTAACTTTTGACCGGGTGCAAGAACCCCACAACCTGGGTTTGCTCTAGCTTTGATAAGGTGCAAATGTTGTTCAGTAATGCAATGGATTATTCCGCCACCTGCACCGCTTCCTTCTTGGGAAAGAACTCGGCAATGCGTCTCATGCGACCATGGTAGTTCATCACCGCCGCGACTATCTCGATACCCACCACCGTGCATTTCACTCAACCTCGCGAAATAGGTTCTGTCACTTAAGGAACCGCTTTGAGCGTCCTTCAACCTTCATATCCAACATGTTGACGAACAAGTGTCACAATATGTTCAACTTCATCATCATCCATTACCACACGCCTTGAAGCAAGTATTGCCTTGACGTCATCTGGATTGACTGGAATGATTTCAGCAATTTTAGCAGCAATGTCAGGTGCTGCGGCTAACTTATCAAGTTCAAGAAGATCTTTGAGCATTGAATTGAAAACTTTAGTCTCTGTGACAATCCCATTGCGTGAATCTCCTGCAGCCCAAATAGCGTGGTTAAGCGCCATGTTCTGTTCGTAGGATAACTCTCCTCGGCGCTCTTGAGCATTCTCAAGTGCATCCCTAACTGTTGCATAATCAATGTATGTTTTCTCACCCATGTTATTCACCTCACTCCAAAGGACGCAAGTGTTCGGGACGGGCCACGATGGTTTTTGCCATGTTTCCGTCCTTAATTGCCAAGACGTAAGCACGTCCCTGCTTCCCTGTAATTGTT
>CBFHYB010000010.1:2389-4285 GCA_965659915.1 Candidatus Thalassarchaeaceae archaeon | reverse complement strand
CGGGCCACGATGGTTTTTGCCATGTTTCCGTCCTTAATTGCCAAGACGTAAGCACGTCCCTGCTTCCCTGTAATTGTTCCTGTTTGACCTTGGAATCTGCGATGTGGCATTCCTTTTTGATGGCCACCATCAATAACGATTGCGACTTTGTCGCCTTCTTCGTATGGATGCATAACTCTCCTAATGAACAGGCGACCTCGATCACTCTTACTACGACTAGCAATTGTACGAGTTCCCTGACGGCTACCATGTGTTCTGCGCATTGTAATGCCTCCATTTCCCCCTATGGGGGACTCGCCGACTTGCCGCCCCTAATTAAGCACGTCGGATTCAACATACCACCAATATCATCCAATTCAATTCTAATTCTTCGATTCAACCGTAAAAATCATTCAATTTCTGGTTTACTATTGATGTGATTCGTAAATTAGTACACATTATCAGACTGAGTGGAGATAATTGATTGAACTTTATAGCGGCTTATTTGAATAGTAAAAAGCCCCGCCAAATGACTAGGCGGTATTGATGCGGGACTTCTCAAAGCTCGCAGAAGTTCTAGTCCCACAACGAAAATTGTTCCACATTTCAATTTTTGTCATTTCCCTTCTGATGCTGCCTGGATTGATGTGGGCACTTACGCCAATTGATGTGGAAGCATACAATCTTGATTCACCCGAAATTGAGGCACGTGAAGTCATTACCACAGAATATCCGGGCAATGAAATAGTTGCAGGATATGCAATAATCATACGAGATCAAACACTTGTTGGCGATGACCCCTCAACTAAATACAACAATGAAATTGCGGATTATTCCGGCGATGGGATGGGTGTTTCACAACCAAAAGGTGGGATTCTCAACCTTTCAGTACTGCAAGAAATTGATGTCAAAGCGGAGGCGGCTAGGGCGGACCCTATTTCTGAATTCTACCGCCCGATTATCTCAGATGTTACCCTCACACAATTCCATGGTGTCCTAACTTTAACCGACCAAGTGCGAACTTTTATGGCTGGAGAATCTTTACTCACACAACCTTCAATGAGCCCTTACGGCGAACTACTTCCTCCTCGTACAAATTGGACTGATTGTGGTGACTTAGAATGCCTCACTTTTGATGATGAGGGAATTACCCAAGCCCATATTGATTTGGCAGCTCAAAGGATGGTGAATGGGAGTGGTGGAATATTCCTACGCTGGCTTTCACTTGACAGAGGATTTCATGCTACCGAAGATGGAACTTTGGGGCCAGTTGGAGGTACATTGGCAGGTAATGGAATTTGGAATAATGCATCATGGGAGAAAGGGCGTTGGTCTGCTAGTTCAACTTGGTTACTCATACAATTTGACCGCGGTGCTGCTGAAGATGCAGGATGGACATTTGAATGGGCTGAAGCACGCGCTGAAAGTGGATATGAATGGAATGGATTACGATTGATAACTACACCGCCGATGCATGATAAAGAATTCTGCCAAGCTTCGGTAGAATCTGGTGAAGGGCCATGCGCTTGGGAATGGGCAATTATTTCCCTTGAGCATTCAATGCGAGCGTCAGATGATTTATCCCTAACAATTGCAGTTGCTGAAGGCATCAATATTGAAGTAAACAAGGAGTTGAAAGAAAGTATTACACTTCTCGCCGCAATGGGATTAATCGTCATAGTATTACTTTGGGGAAGCCTACGTCGGTGGTCCGATGTTGGTATTGTTTCGGCTGGATTAACCCTCAGTCTATTGTGGATGTTTGGATCAATTGGTTGGGTAGGTGAAGCATCAAAAGCAATCGGTCATCCATTAATAGAAAGAAGTCAATTCTCAAACCTACTTCCAATTTTGATTCTTGCTCTTGGTATAGATGATAGTTTACATGTTCTGCATAGATACAAAGAAGAAAGGAAG
>CBFHYB010000010.1:0-2290 GCA_965659915.1 Candidatus Thalassarchaeaceae archaeon | reverse complement strand
AATGGTTTTGACCCACTAAGTTCATCCTCCACCTCACTATCACGTGTTGGTAGAGCGATTCTACTGACCTCGGTAACAACAATTGCCGCGTTCTCTGCCAATTTTGTATCTGATATTCCTGCTCTACGTTCCTTTGGACTTGAGGCTGCTTTAGGAGTTGGTTCGGCTTTCGTTCTTACTGGATTGTGGGCACCATTAGTTCGCCTTGACATTGACCTTTGGTTAGAAGAAAAAGGGAAATTACCTGATGAAGATAAAGACAAGATACATCTTATTCCAAGTCATTGGTTAGCAGGAGTAGCAAAAACTTCTGCTATTGCTGGACCATTGGTAATTCTAGCAGCGTTGCTCCTATCAGCCTACTCTGCCCCATTGATGTTCGGCCTTGAAGGTGATTTCAAGGTGGAGGATTTCTTAGATGAGGAGTCGGATTTTGCTACTGTAGTGCATGTAGTCAACGAACGTTTCTATTCAGAAGGAGAACCCGCTGAAATTTTAATTGAAGGGGATGTGATAGACCCAAGAGTCTACTTAGCAATCGCTGAAACAAGGGCTAACATGAATATTCATAGTGAATCCGATCCTGACAGATTCACTATCTCTGCTGATGGAAATGTTGACATGAGCGCATATGATCGTTTTGTTGACCTTGCTATCCTTTCAATGGCTAACAATGTCACCCCTTTCGTCAATGCAGGATGGGATCCTACTGACACGGAAGGTGGAGTTGGATGTAATCGTTCAAACTTTGGACTACCCATGACTGATGATGAAGAATGTCTGAGATTCCTTGTTGGTTTCATTTCAGTTCATGGAATTCCTGAGACTAATTCAACACCAGCAATTCCACCCTCTATGTTGGCTCTCTATATCATCCCAGACAGACCACTTGATCCAGCAAATCCGATGCTGGCTCTTGATGGAAGCACACCGCGTTATGAGCGAATGCTCATGCGATTTGGCTTACGACAACCCGAACAATTTCCAATTGTAGAAAAGGCATTAGAAGAACTGTACCGCGATATGTCTGCCTTTGAAAATCTCTCTTCAACTGGACTCAAGGAAAAATCAAATCTCAATTCCGCGTTCTCTAATGAAGAATATCCTGTTTCATGGGCTATCGCAACCGGAGAACCTGTCGCTCGTTATGTCGCCGCCTCATCACTACAGAACGAAATGCAATCAACTCTAGCCCTCGGCGTTTTCTTCTGCATCGTTACTCTGTGGTGGGGTTTCAGGCCACCTCATGAAGAGTTAAAAGAACGCCTTTCTCACAACGTCGAAAGTGGTTCTGCTTGGGCTTTTCTCTCACTAATTTATGCGCCGTTGGCTGTGGCACTAACCGCTTGGGCAGTAACAGGAATTATCGCTTCCCCTACCATTGCCATAATATTAGCAGTAATTGCCTTCTATGGAACACTAGTATGGGGCGAAGGACCACTTGGCCTTGCCCTCCTCACAACCGCACCTATTCTTCTAGTCGTGATTTGGTTATACGGTTTGATTGCCACCCTTGGTTATGGATTGAACATGGTAACTGTGGCTATTGCTACTCTTTCTCTTGGAGTCGGAATCGACTATGTTATTCATGTAATTGAACGATTCCGTGAGGAACATGAAAAGCGCAAATCCGTGCTTGCTTGCATTGGCGCTGTTGGTAGCGCGTCAGGAATCGCCTTAGTGGGTTCAGCAGCATCTGACACCCTCGGATTCCTGGTGATTTCTTTCTCCCCCATGGGATTCTTCTCACTATTTGGAACATTTTCAGCAGCAATGATCTTCTTTTCACTGATAGCATCACTGATTATTGCTAGTGGGATGCTTGGCATCACCTCATATCCTAGTGTCATAAGCGAAGCCCGTAAGAGTGGTGATTGAAATGACTGATTTCCCTGAACTAACAGAATTAGAAAGGCGAGATGTCGATATGATTCTGAGATATGCAGATAGTACGGAATATGTCATTGATTACATCACCTTGAGATTGCGATGTCCTTGTGCAAACTGTGACCCACGCCGAGAAAATGACGCTAGGCAGAAAGAATTTGAGGATGAAGTTAGGCTACAAAGAAACGAGAAACCCGCGGTCGAAAAAGTTGGCTATTTTGGATTAAGATTCAAATTTGATGGCCGTGGCTGCAACACCGGAATCTATGGTTTTGATTTGTTGCATTCCATAGCAGAATCAACAAATTCTGATTGAATATCCCATAGCATGGATTCTTGAAGGAGTAGCAAGTCGGAGGTTTGCAATTGAACGGTACCCCCGTTTAGTAGCATGAGGAAATTC
>CBFHYB010000009.1:21666-29548 GCA_965659915.1 Candidatus Thalassarchaeaceae archaeon | reverse complement strand
TAGTAAATCTAATGCCAAAAAATTGCGTGATATTGGCAAGGATAACATCCGCTTGATGGCTGAAATCCATTCTCAATTCAATCCAGTCAAAAAACAACCAGACGACCGTAATTCTGAAACTTTTCGCGGCCATAAAGCGAGTTATGCTGAGCATTATTTGAGTAAATTACTCGAAGAATCAGATTACCATGTGGATTCCGATGCTCGGATGGCTTTCAATATTGAGCCTCGAAAAAAGAAATCAGCACGCTGATGGTTTAGAGAACAATTCGCAAGTCTTGCAAGAACAAATCCACAGGGATCTCAGCATCAGACCAGACAACCCTCGGTCGTCCCTCAGCATCAATAATGTAAGTTGGTTGAGTATGGCTGAATCCATATCCTTCTTCGGAATCATCTTCAAAGTCAATGGGGTCAACCCCATAGGTCTCAAGCACAGGTAGGATAGCATCTGGGTGCCCTGTTAGGTGAGGCCAGTCGTACCCTCTATCTGTGGTCCAATTTCTCAGGTGTGAAGGTGAGTCATGCCATGGGTCAATGGTTACCGAAACTAGGGTGACGTTGTCCTTTTCAGAGGCATTGAGTGATTCGTGAACCATGTTTAATGAGGCTGATATTACAGGGCAGGTATTGTAGCAACGTGTGTATGTAAATGCCAAAATCACAGTTTTGCCGCGTTGTTCTTCCAAAGACCATAGGTTTTCGTCCATTGATTCAAGGGTGAAAAGTGGGGCATATTCAGTTCCCATCCATTTAGTTCCGTGAAATGTTTCTTCCTCAACTACGGGCTCACTAATGCATCCAGATAATGGGATTAGTAAGAGTAGCAAGGCGGTTAGAATCTCTTTTGGGATTCGCATTTTGCCACACCTCCACTTTGCTTTCAGTTGTATTGAGAGCAGGCTTTGCAGTAGTCTGCACCGTAAGACGGAATATGGTAGACTTCCATCGCCCCACAATGTTTGCAGGCATTTCCAGTTGCAACCATTTCCCCCGTTTGCCCGCCACTCTCAGCGCTGGCAGAAGGTGTTGGTGTCGCTAACTCTGCTTGAGCTTGGGCGAGAGAAGGAATCGCTGGCATTTGTGATTCATCCTTCTTACCGCCGGTTAGGGCTAGTACAGCAATTCCAATCAACAGAAGAACGATGACTGCGGCAATCGCACCAATCACAGCAGTGCTAAGGCCTGCATTTGCTGCTTTAGAAATTTCATCTGTGCTGTCCGTTCCATCTCCGGTGTCGTCTCCAGTCCCATCATTCACATCAGTTGTATCTTCACCTAATCCAGGGAAGTCAAGCGCATACATTGGGTCGGTTCCATTAGCGATTTCATCAACATCAGAGAATCCGTCACCATCATCATCGTCATCAATATCATTGGCGATTCCATCATCATCCAAGTCTGGACACCCAACTAAATCACCTGTTGAAGTTCCTGATTCAGTGGGGCAGTCATCTCCATTTGTGCCATCAGGATTGTCTCCATATCCATCACCATCAGAATCAGTATGTTGGCTATCATCGTTCGGCATGAAATCTTCTTTGTCATTGACTCCATCCCCATCGTTATCGCGTTGACTAGCACTACATCCATTCAAATCTACAGATTCACCTGGTGGTGTGTCTGCGCATTGGTCAACATTATCTTTCACTCCATCTCCATCGGAGTCGCGTTGTGCATCTGAGCAACCACCGCCATCTACAGTTTCAAAATCTGTGGTATTTGGACATGAATCCGAAGAATCATTCACCCCATCACCATCAGTGTCCTTTTGACTTGGTGAACAACCATCAGAGTCTGCCAAGTGTCTCTCAAAACCCGGTGTGTTAGGGCATAGGTCAACAGCATTGGATGCACCATCGAAATCGTCATCACGTTGTTCATTAGAACAGCCCCACATATCAACTGGTGCGCCATAAGGTGTGTCAGCACATTGGTCATCATCATTGTCAACAAAATCGTGGTCGGCCTCCCAAGCAAATCTCTTGACCTCGCGTAATTGTTCTGGTTCACCATTACTGTGGTACCATACATTTTCCCAACCATTTTCATCGGCTAGAATTTTTGGATATGTGCCGCCATTATCATCATCAAGCAAGGTAAGAGTTTCCCAACCTGTTTGTGTAGGTGAGGCGATTTGAAGTGATCCATATCCACTATTGTACCATGCCGAGTGAATTAATCCCGCTGAATCAATATCGACTGTAAGGTATGAAATTCCGTTGTCTGTATTTTGATGTAAAATGTTGTACGTAAAGGATGAGCCATGCCATTCAGCGACTTGAACTGTACACTCTTGAGGTGCGTCACAAGTGGTGTCAGAAGAGGTATCATGGCCGCGGAAAAAGTTGATTAGAAGTCTTCCATCATCTGATACAGTTGTGTCAAGGCGGTAGGAATTCACTATTCCGCTGGTAGTTACATTATGGATATCCCAGCCACCACTTCCATTCTCAATTGCTAAGCGAATCATTTGTGGATTAGATGAATAATAACTAACATGTGCCACATCGTTTAGGAAATTGACTTGAGCAAACGTTCCGTTTACTTGCACAACTTCTTCACTCCAAACTCCAGGGGAGGTTTCTCTGGCTAATTTTAGAACGGAGTAAGAACCGGTATTGTCCGTGTAAGACACTACTCTGTTTCCTTGTGAATCAATTGCTAAATCGGTATACCAACCTGTTGAGTTATCTTCAGAAATTGTACTGGTGGACCAAGTTGTACCAGATTTCGTGGCTATTTTTGCTGCTGTCTTTGTCACAAAACCAAAACTGTTTGTTTCTGTTTTAGCGTGGTATGCAATACTCTCAGTACCGTCAGGAGCGATTTCTATGCTAGCGTAACGTCCAGTTTCGCCACCTTGGTCAACCCACTCTTCATTGCCCCAAGTCCCATCTGAGTTCTGTTTACGGTAAGCTAGATTGCAATCATCAGTGTTGTTAGCCACATTTCTATCACAAGAGATCCCAGAGTCATCGGACATTCCCCTATAGTGGGCGAGACGTAGAAGCCCATCGTCTCCTTTGATGACATCCACATACTGTGAATCAGATCCCGAAGTAGTCAAAATCTGTTGTTCGTAGTGACATCCTGTATCGTCAATCACTTTGTTTAGAGGCGTGTTCATGCAGCGGTCTTGCGCATCGGCCAATCCATCTCCATCTGCATCAGGTGCCGGTGTGGCAATAATCAAGTCGGAATTGTCAAAATTATTGTATGAGAAAATTTCCTCACCATTGGTGTTTAAGGAGATATCAGCATATGCTCCAACCGAGCCAATAGTATCTATTTTCACAGTTTCCCATGTGGTTCCACTACCACGCATAAGCACGAGGTCGTCGTTGGTCCAATCTTGGTAAACGATGTGCAAGTCACCGGTATCATCTGATTCAACTCTAATGTATTCACCCAGATTATTGCTGTTATTGGCAATCAATGAGTGGCTCCATCCACTTCCAGTGTTGACGGCTAAGCGAACACTATCCCAGCCAGATATATTTTGGTATGCTATATTTTCATTTCCGTTATCATCAATTTCTAATTGTAACCACCATGCTGGCCAATAATTACTACCTGATTCATTTATGTGGATGTCATTAATGCTCCATCCCGATCCATCAAATGCAGCATATCTCAAAGATTTGTCATACCATGCGTTGATTATAGTTCCAGTAACAGGGTCACTGATACTATTGACAATTGCACATGTATAGGCCACCCGTGGTCTGCCATCAGCACCGATTTGCAGGCTACTAAACTGGCCCGCATCGGTCCAATCGTCGTAATTTGCACTGTCTTCACCAAATCCATCGTCAATAACTCCGTAAGCCCATGATGAATCACTACTATCCCAATTTGCGAATTTGAGGACGTACTCACCTGAACCAATGTCTACGTAGAAGGAAAACCATTCAGAATCACTATCATCTATTGCGAAACCAATTCTCCCCTCACCTGAGTAGGGATTTCCATCTCCAGTGTTTTCCCCAGGTGCTACTGTGTAGGTAGTCCAAGATGTCCCATCATAACGCGAAATTCTTAGAACTCCATTGGTAATATCAAAAGATGCAATTCTAGGGTCGTCGTTGGAATCAATTGCAATTTCAGAATATTTTCCAATATCACCGAAGGTGTAGACATCATTCACTTCCCATGACCAACCAGTCCATTTTGCAACTTTTAGGTCACGGCCTGCTGCAGAGTAAAATGAAACCCAAATAGTTCCGTCATCAGCAATTGCCGAGGAAGTCCATTGACCGGTGTCACCATCTGAATCAGCAATTTCTTTGAGCCATGAGGTGGCGCCTGAACGAGCACCAGCTGGCCATAATTTACTATCATCTGGTAATTGATTTTCTAAATCTTGGTCACTCAAAACATCTACAGTATTAGGTGCTCCAAGGATTGGCGCTAAGGAGGTAAATACCAACAGCAATAGCATAGCAATTGAGGCGGTCATGGTGTGGCGAGTCATCTGTATCACTCTCCGGAGGAGAGCGATATGGATTAAGTGATGCCCTTTCGGGGATTACTTAATTGAAATACTAAAATCAGGTAAATTACAGTTGTATTTGAATGAATAATGTTTTATTTTGCTCATTTAGCCATCTTTTTTTCTCACATACTAACATTGTTTTTTGAACGCATGATTAACATGTTCTTTTGAATATAGGAAAAGCCTCATTTCCTTTGGCTGTTTGTCATCATATAATGTCGGAGCGGGAGCCATCCTCAAAAGATGCGTATTCATTACCTGATGACCTAGATGTTGATAAGGATGGAATCATTACTGCCGATGAATTAGTTTCACATTTTGATTCTGACCAAGATGGCGAAGTATCAGTTGATGATTATGTTGAAGTTTCAAAACATGATAAAATTGACAAGAATCTTGACCGCATTAAAGCCCGGCGAAGTGGTAACAAAGGTTTTTTCCGCGGTCCGGAGAGCATCACCTTTCTTGGTGGCATAATTTATGGGATAGTATTTTTTAGCATCATGTCCGCTCTTTCTTCTGGCTTTTTATCTTCAGATGTTAATGATTCAGTATGGCTTGACCAGGAAATATCAGACACGTTTCTCGATCCAGCCGACGAGGAGTGCTTAGATAGTTCTGGAGTGGTTTGGATTAATATTTGGATTGATAATGATGCCAATAAAATACGAATGCGTGTTAACAATGCTCAACAATTTGAGGATGATGCCAAGGCATTACGTGTAGAATTGTCGCAAAGTGACATGGGTATAATTGGTGAAAAATTAATAGGAAATAATTCAGAAGGATATTTTGATTTTTCTCCATATCCTGATGGGGAATATGCGGTGGAGGTCTACTTTCACAATTTGTCGGGTATCGATATGACCAATTTATCATCGGAAGAAAAAGATGACAAAATTATATCCGCACCTCTTTACACCGAAAGTGAAGTACGGATTCCAATTGAGATACATACCAAGGAACCCACTTTCTTACCGTGGGATAATGAACAAAAACAAGAGGCAAAAGTGACCGAAAAAGGCCAGAGGGTTTGTCTCACATTCAACCAATTAGGCCAATGGAGTTGGGCTCTGATGGGGGCTGAATGGGCAGGTGGCCGTGAAACAGCTATGCTAACTGGTGGTTCAGCAGGTGTGCCTGCGTGGTGGATGTCTTTTATTTCCCTCTCAATGAGTATATTTTTCTTATGTGTACAATATCCACTAATGTATCGCTTTTATCACAAGGATATTGACGATATTTTATCTGAGGAAGAGATTGAAAGAGTTGTTGAGCGCGCTCTTAAGCGATGCGAAAAACAGCTCCACCTAGAAATAGACTGGGAAGGGTTCGGTGTACGAACTCGTCCTCTATCGGTTGATGTATTGGTGCCATTCCGTACCACTGAATCGTCAATAATTGAGATTGGAGATGTTAATGCTGAAATGGTGAAAGCGGTGCTTGAAGATTTCAAAATATATGGTGAAATGACTACCTTCCAATTGAATTCGCAACCTCTTGGTGACCACCTAGGGCCAATTGAACAACTTTCTCATGGTTTACGAGGTATTGAACTCCCTGAGTTGAATGCCGAACGCCCAGCCTTGGTTCAAGATTACACCGATTTTTTCAGTGGTATCCACGACACTGCTGCCCTTGAAAATCGGGTTCTCGGTTGCGTTGAAGATTTCATCACAAAGAATAAGAAAATTGTAAGAGGGGAACAGCCTCCTTTTGTTGGTGTAGACGAACAACGAATTGCTCTCCGCCTAATTTACAAACCAAACATGAGATTTGCAACATTTAGGTTTGGCCAAACATATATTGATATTGAACATGAACTGAAAGAGCATCTCATAAGAACTCTAGATGAACATTTAGGAGATAGAGACTTAATCATATCATGCCGTAATGAAGTGGCTACTGTTGCAGACCGCACAGGCGCGGGAAGGACAGAGAGTGGTGTAGGTGAACACCAAGGGCAGGCTTACGTAGCACGTCAAGATGGGTTGGCGGGTACGATTTTGCAAAGTCGGTTCATGGGGGATATTCTATCATCAGTAGAATATGTTGCTCAGGAGAATCGTGCGAAGATTAACCGCTGGGGATTTTTAGGATTAATCGTCTTTGTATGGATTCCATTTATGGCATCAGGTGTACTTGTTGGTGCAATGATGGGATTGGTTGCTAGGATGCCATTCTTACGCGTGTTAACAGCGTGTTTCATTGGTGGGGCTGCTGCCTCTATTACTTGGGCATATACTGCTGAAGGTATAATTGAAGTATTACATGCGTTGAATGCCGAATTGTTCATTCCGATAATTATCATAGTGATTTTTATTGCTGCGGTCATGCATATTCGAACTAATAAAAAGAGAAGACGAGAAGAACTTTTCAAGGGTTCACGTGCATTCTTTTCAGGCGAAATCTTAGATTAATCCACTATTTTAGGGGTGGTTTTCATGGGCCTTGGCCTTCTCTCATCCAAACATGGTATGGTGGCAGTTGGCAACAAGATGGTTGATTTCGGGGGGTTTGGTCGTTGGTGCAAGTGAGTTAGGAAAGCGAAATGAGTTGATTGGTGCATTGCTGGTATCAATTCCATTAGTATCGATTTTAGCAATCATTTGGCTTTATCGTGACACCTCAGATCCTGATCAAGTTGCAGACTTTACCACTGGTATTTTGTGGCTTGTAATCCCCTCTCTAGTCCTATTTGTGACACTCCCCACTTTCTTACGCCGTGGGATGGAGTTCTGGCCGTCATTAGGGGTTGCCTGTGTACTCACGATTATCGCATATTACATCGGGCTTCAGCTAGCAACAAGATATGCTGGGATATCTTGAGAATCATTGAGAGAGGTCCTTGACTTTATCCACAAGGTCCATCTTCTTTATTCTCCACATTCCGAATGGCGTCAGCGAGATTGAGATGAATACCACGATTCCGATGAGAATAAAAATGGAATTGTTGGAAGGGGCGACTGTGAAATAAGCCGTCCAAGTTACGAATGTAGCCATCAACACCTTTGTCCCAACGATTGAGAAAATACAACCCAATACCCCTCCAATCAAACCAATGCCGAGATGTTCACCAAAAAGCATCGCACCTAACCGATTATTGGATGCTCCAAGAACTCTAAGGGTGGCTAATTCAGTATCTCTCTCAGCCAAATTCATGATGAGTGTGTTGAACAAAACTGCAACCGCAATCAGGACGCCTAAGCCCTGAATCGCGAGGAAGAATTGTTGTTGTTGTTGCTGAAGGGATTCAAAGGCCTCAAGTGTATCCTCACGCATCGTAATACCTAACGAATTATGAGCAAGTTGGTCGCCTGGCTCGACTCCATCTGGTAATTGAAGCATCACCACAGTAGCATCTAACTCCAATATTTCTGCTAA
>CBFHYB010000009.1:0-21656 GCA_965659915.1 Candidatus Thalassarchaeaceae archaeon | reverse complement strand
TGGAAATACACGGTTCGGGCGATTTCACCCCGAGTAAAACCAGTGATTTTGACATCAACTGTTTTCGTTCCGAATACAATCGAATGTGTTTCACCAATTTCCCAACCAAGGAAGTGGTTGATGCCCTCATCGATGAGAACTTCCGTTATGGCCTGATTAGCAGATGGTAAATCGCCTTCTGAAAGATGAACCAAATACATCGATTCGCCAGCCTCAGTGGCGACATTCTCAAGTCCATAGGAAGTCAATTGTCGATTGTCACCCTCAGGGGTACCGGGGAAGAGAATCATGAGTTCATGTTCAGCATCATTTTCTTCCGCCCATTCAACAATGGCATCCTCGTTGCCCATTGTAAATACCTGAGCATCCCAACTCTGACGTTTTTCTAAACCCCCAAGGAAAATTTCTCCAAAGGAATCCATCATGATAACCATGGAACCAAAAAGCAACATCGAAAGACCCACAGCAAAGAAAGTGAACATTAATCGGACCGGTTTTCGAACACTGGAACGGATGGCCAATCCAACAGTGGCAGGTAACTTTGAGGTTAATTTCTGTAATCCCCTAGAGGATACCCGAATTTCATGCTGTCCACGTAACACTTCTAATGGCTGCAAACGAGATGCTTGTATAGCAGGCCAGATTCCTGATAAGAAGACGATGAGCATTGCATTGGATACGGTTTGTGTCACCAAAGATGTTGGCAGCGATGGATTAATAATGGGTATTCCAATGATGTCTTCGTACATTGAAACCATGCCGGGCGCACCAAACAAGACTCCAGGTATTGCCCCCAATACACAACCAGTTACGCCAATAAAAATCGGTGCGATTACATAACCAGGCATAATCGACATTCGTTTCACCCCAAGAGTACGAAGAACTGCGATTTCCTTGGCCTGAGATTGAATCAACCGCTGTAGGCTAAGGAAAATTGTGATGCCTGCGATAATCGCAATCATGCCTGTGACGATTGGATAGGATTTCATCGCCCCATCTGCATCGGCTCGTAAGAATTCTACCGAAGTAACACCTCTGCGATCATAAACACCCATTGGTGATTCGTCGTTCTCTGATACAATCGCTGAAATATCTGTGGTTAAATCTTTCAAACCGCTTTCAAGGGCAGTTTGTGGATCCGGTGTACCAACAACATCAATCAACAGTAAATTTGAGTCGCCTGCACTGAAATTTGCAAGTGCTTCAAGGCCTTCGGCAGTCATGTATCCCGTCACAAACGTTCCCGGTTTTGCAGGGAGAATTTCACCCCCTATTGTGAAATACAAATGGTTAGAATGGAAACCAATTCCAACTACTGTATAGTTCAATGCAAAGCCGGCTCCAGCGCTTATCTGAACGGTGTCTCCTACCTCAAGTTCTAGCCCCTCAGCCGCATGTTGATCGATGACAATTTCATTGGCGGTGGTTGCCATTCGTCCGGAGCAGCAATCATGTTCAGGAATCCAAACTCTGTCAACTTCGCCTTCGTCAATTCCATGCCAAACAGCAGGTATCATTCCAATCTCTGCATCTTCACTGAAAAATTGACCATTAGATTTGAGGCGCGCTTCACAATGGTCCAATTCCAAGGTTTCGCTCGGCCACTGTTCTCGAATTTCTTGGCATAGGTGATTGGAGGTTGTAGCATTCCAATTCCCAGCATTGTTCTCGACCCACAAATCGGGAAGATTGACGCCCTGTTCATCATCGGCATAGATGTCATCGTACAGAGTGGTCGCAGAATTTGCGTAAGCACCGAAAGCAATTCCAGCGAATACACCAATCGCAACCATCAGAATCACTGCTGAAAGACGTAACTTAGTTCGCCATAGGCTTCTAGCCAATCGTTTGGTCAACAACATTGACATTTGTTCACCTCAATTGTTTACCTTTTCATCTGAAACTATTTTACCACTATCAAGACGAACAACTCTTGTAGCATATTTCGCCAATGATTCATCATGGGTTACCATGATGACTGTAATATTTTCTGTTTCGCACGCTTTGACAAGTACCTCCATCACTTTGGATGAGGTGTTAGAGTCTAGATTTCCAGTTAACTCGTCCCCTAGCAATAATTTAGGACTCTTGGCTAAACTTCTAGCGATTGCAACACGCTGTTGTTGGCCGCCACTGATTTCTGCAGGGAACCGGTCAATTTCATCTTCAAGTCCAACCAAAGAAAGCAATTCTAAGGCGCGTCCAGTGTCTCGGCCACCCGATAATTCCTGAATCAAAAGGATATTTTCCAACACTGTTAGATCCTGTAATAGGTTGAAGAATTGGAATACATAACCAATGTTTTCTCTACGGAAAGATGTCATATTTTCAGCGTGCCCACGGGGTACTTCTTCACCTTCAAAGGAATATTCTCCTGCAGTCGGATTGTCAAGTGCAGCGACGCAATTTAGTAGAGTAGTTTTCCCAGAACCTGAGGGGCCAAGTAGGATAATTCTCTCACCTTTATTGATGCTAAGGTCAATTCCATCAAGAGCCCTAACAGTCTCAGAAGTCATTACGTAATGTCTTTCCATTCCTGAAATTTCAACTAGTGCCATAGGTATCGAGTTTTGCGATTAGTTGCCAATATGTATAGTTAGTAGTTTCTATGGTGCGACTTGGCAGTAATGATAATTTAATCAAAATATATTTTTCAACATTTCTCAACCGGGGGTGGTTCTTGAATAGTGGTGGCTAACTTGGTGCATTCCGGGGGTTAATTAGTTGCGTGAGATTACAATTTTTTGGAAGCGCGAAAGATTGCCACTCAACCAAGTTAACATAGTGGCTGAAGTTTTTGAAAAATGTGTTTTCCTTGGATATCTTGAACGGACTTCAACTGTTGTTTTGGCTTTTATGCGCGGTATTTGTAAGCCAGATAAGACTCCATTTGATATGAATGAAAGTGATGATTATGAGGTTACAGAAATTTTGTCAGAACCATCTCAAAATGACCCTGCGTGGATGTTCGTCATCAACGTCAAACACCCACTAACTCTTCTTTCGGCGAAAATTGGGAAGTTGACAGTTAAACCTGGTTCTTGTTTTAACGATGAAGGATTATTCTATATTATCAGAGGCAGTCCTTTGTCAATCAAAGTCGTTACTACTGCTGCAAGAATGATGCTAAAACCAGACCGGATTTCAGCTACATCGATTACTCAGTCTGATTTCCGAGGTAACCAAATCCTATCTGATAAACGGATGGATGTTTTACAAATTGCTTACTCTGAAGGTTGGTATAATACACCTAGAGAAATTACTCTGGGGGAATTAGCCAATAAAATTGGGCTAGGCCGAAGTACAGTATCGGAACATCTCATTAAATCAGAGTCAAAAATTATTCAATATTTTCTTGAAGGTGACCCAACATTGTTTGACGAAGAAATGAATGGGAAATGATGTCTCACATCAAATGATTATTTCATATTAACAGAATATTGTAGGGTTGGATATGAGGATTGTAACTTGGAACCTAAACGGTATTCGCGCTGCGCATCGAAAAGGTTTGGATGATTTCGTATCAAGTATAAATGCAGATATTTGGTTGTTCCAAGAAATACGTGCTTTACCAGAACAAATGCCAGATGATTGGCAAGAGCCAGAAGGCCATGATGTGCTGTGGCATCCTGCACAGAAAAAGGGCTACTCAGGTGTGATGACTTGTTCTAGAGTTGGGCTTGAGGAGAAGGGCCGTGGTATTGACACCAATCTTGATCAAACAAGAGACCCAGAAGGTAGGGTTTTGCACACCAAACATGGTGAACTCCATTGCATCAATATCTATTTGCCAAATGGAGGGGCAAGTATTGAGAGACAAAATTACAAAGATCAATGGTTGGAAGATTTATTGATTTGGTCTCAGAGATTTATTGATTCTGATGAACCTACTTTACTTTGCGGCGACCTCAATATTGCACATACTGAGGATGACATTTGGAATCCATCAGGGAACCGTCGTACATCTGGTTTCTTAGAGCACGAACGTCAATGGTTCTCCCGTTTACTTGATGCTGGTTGGCATGACCTTTTGCGGATTCATTTCGGAGTAGTCAAAGGCCCATACACGTGGTGGTCAAATAGGGGGCGTGCAAGAGAATTGGATAGGGGATGGAGAATCGATTACATTCTTGCGAACCAAGCGGCGAAGGACCTTTTCAAATCAGCCGAAGTTATGCGTGAGGGTGGTTTAGTGGTCTCAGACCATGCCCCTCTAATCGTTGATTTAGAGATGTGATATTTCACTCACATTGTCAACGGAAGATAGTGCTGTCACTATTTTTTACCAAAATATTGGATTATTGTCTGGTCGGACAGACTTTAGCATAGTTGCCGCCCCGTAGGGGCGGAAGGGGTGCAAGTAGTGTCTGAAATCACAGTTGATGAATTGAAACAGGAACGCCTCAAGCAGTTACTTCCAACCGGTAGAGGGGTTTGGATACCGATTGACCACGGGGCATCTGATTGGCCCGTACCAGGCCTAAGCGATGTTGGTTCATTGGTTGGGGCCCTCACATCAAGTCGAGGCCCAGATGCAATTCTTTCACATCGCGGGCCTCTTTCACATCATCAATACGATACTAGAGAAAACTGGCGTGGTGGTTGGGTTCTCCATCTATCAGTATCTACTAGACACGGAGGGGTGAAATCGGATTTCAAAGTATTAGCTGGCGAGCCGAGCAATGTGGTCGTATCCGCTCTTGAGAGAGGAGCAGTTGGTGTGAGTGTTCAAGTAAATCTTGGTAATGAAAATGAAGGTGAAATGCTTGAGTTTTTAGCATCTGTTTCAGATGAATGTCACTTTTTGGGTGTCCCTCTTTTGGGCATGATTTACCCACGTGGCCCAAACTTGAATGTCTTAGAAGGAGATGAAACGGAGGCTGTTGCTCATGCAGCAAGGATTGGTTGGGAACTGGGCTGTGATGTTGTCAAAGTACCTTGGACAGGCTCAATTGAGTCATTTCAACAAGTCACATCATCAGTCCCGATTCCAGTGTTAGTATCAGGAGGCCATAAACAAAATGACTTCAAAGCAGTTGTACGAACTGTTAGGGCCGCAATGGCAGCAGGGGCTGGTGGAGTTTGTATGGGTAGACAAATTTTCTCTGATTCAGATCCAGCGGCTAGAGTCGCTGAGATTGTTGAGGTAGTTCATGGGATTCCATGGGATGCGGATGGCCGCTTCAAATTTGATTTAGATGAAGCAGACGACTTGGAAGATTTGGTGGAATCATTTCGTGATAGTCTTGGAAAATTCAGTAATAACTGAGGTGTTTTAATGGAATTATGGCTTTCCTCAAAAAATGGCGTAGGGGAACATCCTGCCGACGCTTTGGTCAGTACAAAGGAAGATTCCTTCCCTAATTGGGCTAGTGAAGAAAGCGAAATTAGAAGATATCAGGTTGATAATGGTGCAGTTACTGATTGTGATGGTAGAACTATTGGCGCTTTCATTCAAATTGAAAATGATGAAGGCCAAGCGGCCGCATTAGAATTCGTTGGTTTGGCCGATTGGTTGCTTATTGACTGCCCTGATTGGAAGATGATTCCACTTGAAAACTTAGTTGCAGCGGCTGACCAAACGTCGACAAAACTCGCGGCTACAATATCAAACTCAGACCAGTTACAAGGGGCAACCTTCGCACTACAAAGAGGCGTTGATGCACTCATTCTCCCTGATGATGAGGGTATTTGGAGGGTTGCTCAACAACTCGCAGCTCAGCGATTATCAGACTCAGGAGAAGTCAAGGAATCGAGTTCAATAGTGATGATGGAATCACCTGAACTTGTAAAATTACAAGTTATGAGTGTAGAAACTGGTGGGGTTGGGGACCGAGTTTGTGTTGATTTAGTGCAAATGCTTGAGATTGGTGAAGGTGTACTAGTTGGTTCTAGCGCCGCACTTTTAGTTTTAGTACATGGTGAGACATTGTCATCTCAATTTGTCCCCCCTCGTCCTTTCAGAATTAATGCTGGTCCGGTTCACTCGTACATTCTCATGGCTGATGGTTCAACAAAATACCTTTCAGAATTAGTGGCTGGGGATGAAGTGTTGGTAGTTTCCCCAAGTGGGTCAAGAGCGGTTGCTGTTGGGCGCTTGAAAATTGAGCCTAGACCGCTTCTTTTGGTTCGGTTCAACAGTACACAATATGGTGAGGGTCAACTGTTCTTACAACAGGCCGAGACAGTTAGACTTGTGTTAAACCTTGAAAAGACGGCCTCCGTCACGCACCTTGAGGCGGGGATGAATATTCTCGGGGCTACCGCTACAGCGGGACGGCATATCGGCCAAGCAATCAGCGGAGATGTGGAGGAAAAGTGAATGGGTGTCATCGGTCAAGGTGAAGGTCATGGAGGCATTAGCCTCCTTCACGCTCTTGGAGCAGGCTATGGCTGTTCAATCGGAGTTAATTTGTCTACTAAAGTCCGATTGAGAGATGATAAACCCGGTAAAGAAGTTGAAGATCCCAATGGTGTCTTGGACGCGGTTGTTGCCGTTTGGGTTGAGGCTGGTTTAGAGAAGCCAGCCGACGAACTTTTTTGGCAAGCACGTAGCACTGTTCCGATGGGTGTGGGATTGAAAAGTTCTGCAGCAATTGCAGTCGCTGCTATCCGATCTTTGATGGATGCCACAAAAATTGAATTGTCAAATGCCGACATTGTTGATTTAGCATCTAGGGCTCAGTTAGATGCTGGTGTGTCTTTAACAGGCAGTGTTGATGATTCGTGGGCCGCTGTTGAACCGGGATGGAAAATCGTAAATCCAAATTTACCAGCGGCTGAAGGCGTGTTATTAGATGGCTTATTCGTTGAACCTGAAGACTGGAAAATTCTAATCATTCCTCGTGGTGAACGTGAATTATTACCTAATCCAGATAGATTTTCTCAGATGGCCCCACAATTTGAGAAAGCAATCGCTGCAATGGAGCAAGGTTCTCTTCTTGTCGCTCTTACTGAAAATGGTAGGGCTTCAGCCAATGCATTAGGAGATGCTCAAGGTCGTAGATTAGCAAATGATTTGCTAGTATGGGGTGCTAGAGGCGCTGGTATATCTGGATCAGGACCAGCGATTGCTGCCGTAATTCCAGTACATAGTGAAATAACTTTGAGGAGAATCGTCCAACTTGCTGAGCAACGCGGACACAAAACAGTCGTAACTGATATCTGGGTTGAATAGTTGAGGAGGTGATATCCTGTCCATGCGTTTGGGTGATACTTTGGCTGTAACTCTATTTGGTGAAAGCCATGGTTTGGTAGTTGGTGCATTAGTCGAAGGCATCCCCCCTGGAATCAAGATTGATGCGGAATCTCTTGCAGAAGATTTGTCTAAAAGACGTCCCGGAGGTCATTTAGCCTCTAAACGCCGTGAAGATGATGAATGCCATATTCTCAGCGGAATCAATGAAGGATTCACAACTGGTTGGCCAATTTTGTTGGTAATTGCCAATAAAGATGCTCGGTCTTCGGATTATTCATTTCTCCCCAACCATCCCCGTCCTGGGCATGCTGACCTACCAGAATTAGTTCGTAGCAAAGGACATTCTGACTTGCGTGGCGGTGGCGGAAATAGTGCTCGTCTTACAGCCGGCTTGGTTGCTGCTGCTAATCTCTGTAGGCCAATTGAAGAAAATTCTGATTGGCAGGTTGAAGCACATGTGCATTCTATTGGTGATGTGGTATCTGCAGGGATAGAGACACTTCCATCAGGCACAGGGAAAGAATGGGAAAGAACACGTTGCCGAGATCAAGAAGCAGCAAGAGAAATGGTGGCATTGGTTGAGAAAATGCGGTCAGAACGAGATTCAATAGGAAGTTCAGTAGAATTGAGAATTTCAGGACTCCCTCTAGGATTTGGTCAACCGTGGTATGATGGAATTGAACCAGCATTAGCAAAAGCTCTGATGGCAATTCCTGCTGCAAGAGCAGTTGAATTTGGTCGCGGCACCAAAGCCAGTCAAATGCGTGGTAGTGAACATAATGACACATGGGGCATTGGTGATGAAGGACCAAAACCCAAGGAACTACGAGCGGATGGCGCACTTGGAGGCATGGCCACAGGTGGGGACCTTTTCGTACTGGTTCATTTCAAACCACCAAGCAGCATATCCCAATCACAGAACACGCTCAACCTTGTTTCGGGTGAAGAGGAGGAACTCATTGTGCTCGGAAGACATGATCCCGTAATTGCTCCACGTGCAGTTGCTGTAGTGGAATCTTCAGCACGTCTTGTTTTATCGGACTTATCTATACAAGGAGGATGGTCTATTGAGTGAAGTGAAAATATTCAAATTCGGCGGCTCTTGTCTAAAAGAGTCTAATGACCTTGAAGCAGTAGTTCAGAGAATAGTAGAATCATCTCAGGAAAAAACTGTAGTAGTTGTTTCAGCATTGCATGGAGTTACAGACCGCATACTTGAGAGATTGGAGCACAATGATAGAGAATCGGTTTCTGCATTTGTAGCTTCAATTGAGATGATGCATTTAGAGATATCACCAACATTGGTTAATGATGCGTATTACTCCAAATTCCGCGATGCCTTAGCAGCACTTTCAGAAGCCCTTTTGGATAATTGCGAAAACCCATCAGAGAAATCTCAAATCAGGGCACAAATTGCTGGGGAGCAGATGAGTAGTGTAGCGGTTTCTGCAGCAGTTAGTGCTTGTGGAATTGATAGTAAACCAATCTGGTCTGAGGAATTTGGAATCAAGATTCACAAAGTCAAAGGAGAATCTGTTATTGATATAGATTCAACCATTCAATCGCTCAATATTCCCGATGTATCTGTGTTAGTCGTAACCGGATGGTATGGCATGCTTGATGAGGAACCGGCCCTTCTTGCAAGAGGTGGTTCAGACTTGACTGCAACCTCTCTTGCAGCGGTATTGAATGCATCAGAAGTAACCATTTGGAGAGATGTATCGGGGGTACTGGCTCTATCTCCTAGATGGGCAATACCTTCTCGCAATCTTCCGTATTTATCATACACTGAGGCTCAAGAGTTAGCATTGTTTAGTGAACCAGTATTACACCCATTCGCGGTAGAACCACTTAGAAAAGAGGGAATACCTTTGCGGTTGAGGCCTTTGCATAACCCGGGTGATTTTGGGAGTTGTATAGGGCCTTCAATAGCAACTGGAGAAACAAGAGTACGTGCAGTAGGTTGTTTACCACATCTTGTTCCATTGACAATGAGATTGTCAGGGGTGATGTCAGTTGCTAAGGTTGTTGCAGATGCTACGATATTGTTAGATCGTGCTCGCATCCGCGTTTGGTCACTGCGCGCAAGACCGAATGAGGCTCGATTTTTAGTTTCACAGAGAGTGGCATCTCGTGCAATGAGATTACTGTCAGAAAGTCCTGGTTTACCAACACCAAATCTTGGTGATGCAATTTCAATTCTCTGTCTTGTTGGTGAATCAATAGGAAATAATTTTTCAATTAGTTCTGAGATTGAAGAATTCGCCCGTCAATCTGATTTGAAATTAACTCATTTAGACGAAGGGAAAAGAGACCATGCATTGCATTACACGGTTTCAGATGAACAGACTCAGGAAGCCTTGATTTCAATTGCGAAAAACTTTGACCTTCTCATCCCATGAGAATTAATCAGTTATTCGTTTGCGCCGCCTTCACGCATTTTCTGGTAGCGTCCAGGTATGTCAGCAACGAACACAATTGCAACTAACATGAATACAATCATAGTTCCCAAAGCAACCCCATATACGCTCTCAAGTTCAACACTTTCCTCTAGCCTTAAAGCAGAAATTTCAGAAAATATTCCAACAAAACCTGATATTACATCTTTGAATAATAATGTGGTAATTGCAACTACTGCGGCGATTATTGGAGTGATTACTAGACTAATGTGATACTTGGTCAAAACTTTCTTGACATTCATCACATATACTTCACCAGTTCGAATACTGGTGTCTAGCATTGAAAAACGAATTACACCATTGGTCAATTCAATGTACATTACTAACAATACAGCGTAAGCGACCAATGCAATTTTTTGCAGTAGTTCATCCTCAAATGAAAGCCATTCAAAACTTACTTTACTTGCTGCAAACCGGAATGACACGATAATGAACAAAACGTATGAGATGAGTAGGAATCTTGAATCTCTTGAAATAATCCCCCAAAATCCACATCCAATTGCGCCTAGTACTAATAGCAAATGAATTGCCAAACCAAGCACTTCAACTCCAATGGTTTCTCCAAACCAAAACCATGCTGTTCCTGATACTGGTGTTACTATGTAAGTGAGAACACCTAGCATTATCATTACTGCACCAGAAGCCATTTGCAAGGTTTGAACCATTTTGTCAGCTGGGAGGAATTTCATTTTTGGAACTAACGGTCCACCAAATAGACTTTCAACGAACGATGGAATATGAACTTCAGGAACAGCATCCTTAGGGATTTCAGCAGATGCACCTGTCATCTTTGCTGCAAGTTTCTTCCTGCTTGGTGCAGATGAGCGTACCACCTTTCCATCATACAAGTGGCTTGTATCACTACTAACTCCTTTCTGTGCCATTTAAACCACCTAGAATCCCCTTGCTCCTGCTAGAGCGGTAGAGAGCAACATATCAGGCTCCCAGTCCATGACGAAAGCACCGAGGCCACGCAACTCGCTGATGAGAATGTCACGCTCAGTCTTGAGAACTTCGTAACCAGTTCTATCAAGGCGTCGGGCATCGAATTCAAACTCAAGGCTTGAGGGTGTGAGAATTGTTGTATCAAATTCTCGGGCTCGAAGGTCACGCACGGCATTGACAATTGTGCTATCATCTTCTAAACATGATAGAATAATGATTGGACTTCCTTTGTTAATATGAGGGAGAATACGGTTAGTCACCACTTGTAATGGTGTAGAACCTCTTGCCATAGCGCCTGCTAATTTTGTTAGAATCACATACAGTTGTTTCTTTCCTGTGTCACGGTCAACGCTGACAATTTCGTCAGCGTATGAAACCAGTCCGACAGAATCTCTTCTAGATAGGAAGAAGGATGCCAATGAAGCGGCAGCACGAGTACCGTAGACCAGAGAGTTCCTGCTAACTGGACCGGTTTCAGCGACAGCCCGACTGTCTAGAATCAGAATGATATCACTAACTGCGTCACGTTCACGCTCGTTCACCATCAATTTCCCTGTCCTACCATAAGCAGGCCAGTTGATCGATTTCATTGGGTCACCAGCAATATATTCGCGCAGGTTGTAGAATTCAGAACCAGGTCCTGGCTGGCGTATGTTAACTGCACCAGTGAAAATCTTTGGTACCTTACTCTTGACAAATGCGTCCTTTAGGTCCTCAGTCTTAGGGAATACGAGGAAGTCATCATAGACGTGCAATTCCTTTTCTTTGTGGAATAGACCGAATGAATCTTGAATGCGGATGCAAACAGGTCCAACAGTATAGAATCCACGCAGTGGGCATTCTACTGTGTATTCAATGACAGTTTCACGGCGAGGACCTAATTCCATCAGAATGTAGTTCGCTCCCTCTTTGATTCTCATTACTTCTGGTAGGCTATCTCTAACTTCCAATACTTTGGATAGTGGCGACATATTCTGTACTTTGAGAGTAACATCAACTGTTCCATCTTCAAACACCCGAGCGGCACTGAGTTTTCGCATTGCTTCCAAGCGGCTGAGAGAAGCCCCCGCTTCTTCATCAGAGCGCTCTTCCATTCTGCGTCCACTTGCTGACACATCTGCATGTGCAGCACGGAGTGCTGCCCAAGTCAAAAACGAGAGTAGAACAACTGCAACAGTTACGAGTTGATGGTTTCGTAAAGTCAAGCCGAGTAGGTAGAGCGCTATCGCTAAACTACCAAACATGGCTGATTTACGGCTCCATGCCATTCAATTCTTCCCTCCTGATTCCGCATATCTGAAATTATAATTCCTCAGACAGTTGGGACAGGAACCTGTCCAAGAATTGTCTGAATAACTTCGTCAGTTTCAAGACCCTTGATTTGGTGCTCAGGCTTTAGAATTAATCTGTGTGCTAGTGCAAGAACTGCTACAGACTTTACATCATCAGGAGTCACGAAATCTCGTCCGCGCATTGCTGCTGCGGCTCGTCCGGTCTTGAGTAGTGCTTGTGAACCTCTTGGTGAGGCGCCGACTAGAACACGTGGGTCCTCGCGGGTGCGCGCTACGACTTCTACCATGTACATGCGAATTGCTGGGTCAACATAGACATCTTCAATCGCTTGCTGCATTGCAATCACACGCTGTGGGTCAGTGATGACTTCAACATCAACTGCATCCTTCTTCCTCTGGATACGTCGGGCTAGGATTTCATCTTCATCAGCACGATCTGGATATCCAACGCTCATTTTGAACATGAAACGGTCAAGTTGTGCTTCAGGTAGTGGGTAAGTTCCTTCTTGCTCCACAGGGTTCTGTGTAGCCATTGTTAGGAACGGTGCTGGCAACTTGTGGGTCACAGTACCGATGGTAACTTGCTTCTCCTGCATAGCCTCAAGCAAAGCAGCTTGAGTCTTAGGTGGAGCACGGTTAATTTCGTCAGAAAGTAGTAGGTTACAGAAGATTGGACCAGGCTTGAAAGTAAATTCTCCCTTCTTTGCATCGTAAATGTTGGTTCCAGTAATATCTGCTGGTAGCAAATCCGGAGTAAACGAAACACGCTTGAAGTCACAACCAAGTGCGTCAGCGAAGGTGTTTGTCATCAAAGTCTTAGCTAGACCCGGATAATCCTCGAAAAGTAGGTTACCGTTTGCAAGAATGTTGACTAGAACATTGTCAATCACGTGCGACTTACCGATAATCACTTTTTGGACTTCAGCACTAATTGCCTGTCCAATAGCGCCTACGGCTGCTAGTCGTTCTTTCACTTCAGGGCTACTTTGGTGTTTAGGAGCCGCTGGCGCAGCTGCTGCTTGAACCGCTGGTGCGGCTGGTGCGGCTGCTGCGGGTGGTGGCGGCGCTGCTGCGCCTCCTGCGGCTGGGTTCGTTCCGGGCGGGGGGGGTGGTGCTTGTACCATTTTTTCATCTCTCCATTTTCTTCTCATTTGTGTTTTACTTTTTACCCCATCGGCGAATTGTCTGAAGCAATTCGCGCTGTTTTTCTGGGGAATAGGATACATTTTGTGAATAGGCTAACTCCACTAATCGTGGGTCTCCTATCATTGATTGAATTTCTGCTGGGGTCTTTATTGCCATCTCGTCACGCGTTAAGTCATAGAAAACTCTGATTTTTGTCATCAGCGCCTCCCGCATTCTTTGCTTGTAGGTACTCGGGTCAATCTTCTCAGGTCGTTCTCGGAATCGAGTTAGATCGAAAACATGTCGCCAATTCTCTTTTTCTGGCACTACCATGATTGCCACAAGCAACAATAGTAAGAGATTGAGAACGATTAACCACTTTAGGAAATTATCAGAAGTGAGTAAAACAATGGTACTCATGGTTTCTGTGAATGGGTTGGAAATAGAGCCAGTTACGTGACGGCTTTCATCAAACACAATTCGGAACTCTTCCATTTTCAGTTTGATACTGAATGGCAACATTTCGTTGTCAAATTCCATCATGTCATAAATTAGTGCTTTGAAATAAGCATCATTACCTTTCCAACCATTATCTCCTTCAAGGTGGCGTTGCCAACAGGAAGTTGACTCAATGTCGCAGTCTTGGCGGACATCGGTTTCAGCTGCTTTAGCAGCAGACCAAAATCTGTTTGAAATTACTTCGTCATCAGCGATGAAAACGATTGAACCAGTGGCCTTTAGGGAGCCGAATGAAGCGCCATCCTCTCCAGGGATTTTTCGCTCATCAAGGACTTCTACATTAGGATAGTCCATTCTGATGATTAGAGATAGGTTGCTTATCGGGTTATCTTGCTCGTCACAGGAATTTGAACCTATGCGGTCAATACAAGAACCATCACTTGCTTTTGATAGGACATTCACATCTCTCTTTACGTAATCATCACTGCCTGGGTCATCAGTAGGCAATGCTTCCCAACGCATTGCTGTAGGTGCCTTGAACATTACAGGCATCCGACAATGGTCAAGGTCATCGCCTCTTTCATTGAGCATTGTGTCGCTGCAGCCGACAGGATTCATTCCGAATTGTTCCCCTGCAACAATATCATTTCTTATTCCAGAAATTCCCCAAACATTTGTTGGGTTTTCGTTTCCAGCAACACCGTCATCATCGTAGGTTTGCCAACTTTGACTCTCATCAAGGAGTGTTTCACCAAAGTATGTGACTCCAAACTTGACTGCAAGCCGGTTTGCATTTTTACCATCGGTCGCAACGATTACCTTACCGCCAAGTTCAGTTACAAAGTAATGAATCGCCGTTGCTTCAGTCTCATCAATTGGTTTTTCAGTACCAGCAATTACTAACATTGTACGGTGTGGTTCTTCCCAGTCGTTAACCAACATTGGAGTAGAAAGTGTGTTTCGAATTTTGTACCCTTCTCCACTACTTCCTCCAAGGCTGGCTCTCATGTCAGTAACCTGTGCCAATTGTGTTTTCTCATCCGAAGCCTCAGTAACATATGCAGAGTAGTAAGTTTCTTTGTTTGCAGTGACTAATGTCATCGATAACATCATCACAATAATCAAGATTGCAAAGGTTGCACCAATGATGGTTCCAAAGTGCTTTGGGCCATCATCGTCTTTTGCCATTTCCCAGTCACTTCCTTGTGGTTGAACAGGCCCGAGCCTACGATTGCTAACTCTTGGAATTAAGTTGCGCAAATATATGTTGTTACTGTTAGGGTGGCGGGTTTGTGGTAGTTTCAAAGTAAGGTGTTGCGTATCATTTACGAATATACTGCAAAAGGGCGGAAAAAAATGATAATTTTTCAATCAATTTCTTCTACGAGTCAAAGCACCCAATAAAAGCGTAATAATCACTGCACCTGGCCATATTGGAGTCCAATTCTGTGAGACGACATCTCCATCATTTGATGAACCATCATCGTTGTCCGATGGTTCGCCTCCATCTGATGTATCACCACGGTCTTCAACAATGCTGACTGTGCTTTCATCTGAATCAGCAGTTTGTGACCTACCAGCATCAATATCTCCTCTTGATTGAATTGAGATTTCGATAACACAATTCTTTGTTGGGTGGCTATCAGAAGTTGTAATATTGAGAATTTGAGTGAGGTTTTCCCCCATCTCAATAGCAATGCCTTCTAATTCTTCAGCACCTCCAACATCTAATAGAGGGCATGAATCAGTAACAGTCACTTTGTAAACCGAATCAACTGCATTTCCCTCGTTGCTTACGATTACATCTAGAGAACTGGTTGTGCCAGCATTCAGAGGCCCGCTGGATTCAGATAAATCAATGGTTAAATCAACAACCATTGGTATTGTGACATTTCCTTCACCATCTTTTGAATCACCGCCAGTGGTTGGCAATCCAGCATATCCTGTGACTGTTCCAGTTACTATGAATCGGTCACTTTGGCTAGCAGCAAATGCTGCAACATCAATTTGGTTTATTGTGAAATCAAATGTTTTATTGGTTTGAGCGCTGACTTCTACTGTATCAGGACCATTAGCAGAGCCATCAAAAGGTATGTCAAATTCAATATCAAGACTCATTGCAGCCATGTTTTGGTTATCGATCCAAAATTTTACGCTTACTTCTCCATCCAATCCAATTTCAAAGATAGGTTCTGTATCCTGAGGTGTATCAATACCTATTTCCCACCCTGCTGGAATATCAGGTGTATCATCTTGTGCAGAGGCTGAGAATGGCATCATCGCAAGCACCAGTATCAGGGTGAGTAGTTTGGCTCGCACATTCACTTGGATACCCTCCTCATTGTTGAAACCGTCGCTTACTCATGCATTATCTGATTCAAACATCGCCGGGCCAATACTTTCACCATTTTACGGCGATAATTTGGCTTTAAACCGGTGTTGCTGACGGGTTTTATTGATTTTCTAAGAGATTCGGAAAGGATCTCAATACTTTCTTTTCCACTCCATTCCGGTAGTACTGCCGCAACTTCTTCGTCGTGAACACGTGGAATAGATTCTAACCCTGTCGAAGCAATTTTGAGAGTTGATATTTCCTCTCCATTAAGTTTCCATGCAGCAGCGATTCCAGCTTCTGGGAAATCCCAAGATTCCCGCAATGTCAACTTGTGGTAACATCCAGTCAATTCAGAACTTTCAGTTGGTAGAGTAATGTGGGTTACTAATTCACCAGGTTGTAATACGTTTCTCGTCATACCATCTAACTCAAAGAAATCGGAAAGAAGCATCTCTCTCTTTCCATTTGAGGAAGCGAGATGAATTGTTGCATTTAGGCATAGCAAAGCAGGCGCTAAGTCAGCCTGATAGGTGGCAACACACAATGTATTTTGGTTGGGGATTACACGGCAATCTGCATCTGTTCCGCATTCACATTTGTGACACCACTCAATAGATTCACGCCAATCTTCGGATTGGTTGAACCAGTAACAACGAGTGTCCAAACAGAGGTTGCCCCCAACTGTTCCTGATCGCCGAATCATTACCGAAGCAATGCTTCCGGCTGCATCCTTGAGTAAAGGATGTGTGAGTTCACTCTCTGCTAAATCGTGTAATCTAACCATGCCACCAATATGAGTTGAAGATAATTCACTCATTTCAGCAACTTTTGCCAGTGAGATGACATTCGCTTTTGGATTAAGATGCCATTTGTAATTTGGAATCAAATCGGTCCCGCCTGCAATCCAATCAAATTCTTCACCCGCTGCAATAAATTCGCCGGCCAATTCCAGAGCCTGCTCAAGGCTGGTTGGCATTAGTAACTCAAATGGAGGCATTTTCATGCTTCATCACCTCGGTGCCTTCGCTCAGTGTGTTTCCATGCGGAACCGGCCAATCGAGGGTTGTCAATATACTCTTGAGATGGGATTACCGAAACTTTCCAATCATCAGATTGTTCATCTGCAGGTATGGTGGCTGTAAATCCAAACAAAGCGCCATTATGATATGGTTCAATATCATCATTATTGCGTCGGGCGATGTCACGTTTTTCATGTTCTTCAGCACGATTTGCGAGTGATTCTTGGAGTGGTGATAGTTCGAGTCTAGGCGATTCTAATTCTAGTGGGTCAGTGATACCTTGCTCCCTGCATATTTTTTCGATGCTTCTATGCATTCTGTCAGGCGTTATTGGTAATTCATCCACTCTTACACCAATTGCATCGTATACCGCATTACAGACTGCTGGTAGAATTGGTAGTAGCGGGCCTTCACCCGCTTCTTTTGCTCCAAATGGCCCTTCTGGGTCATTACTCTCAACAATGATTGGAAAGACCTTTGGCATTTCATGAACGGTTGGAATCTTGTAATCTAACAGATTTCCGTTCAGAAGGTGTCCGGTTCTGCCATAGACCATTTCTTCAGATAGCACTTGACCTAATCCCATATGGCAACTGCCAATTATTTGTCCTTCAACTGCCAAAGGATTCAGGGCTTTTCCACAGTCGTGGCCAGCCCAGACATTGATGACGCTTGTTTGCCCAGTTTCAACATCCACTTTCACCTCGGCAACATATGCTGAAAATGAGTAAGCAGGAGCCAATCCAGCAGCGGCTCCTTTGTGTGCCCTACCCATGGGAGGTGTTCGATATGCGCCTGATGCAACTAGTGCTCCTCGTTCTTCCTGTGCTTTGTGTAGTGCTTCAAGATAAGAGACACCGACAGCAGGATCCCTTTTATCGTAGATACGACGGTCTCCTAATACCAATTTTTTAGGGTCAGCACCGGTAATATCAGCGGTTGCGTCAAGCAAATCTTGACGTATTTTCATTGCCGCTGAAATTGCCGCATTGGCGTTCATAAACGTCACTCTGCTTGAATATGAACCAAGGTCAACAGGAGCAGTATCCGATTCCTGCGAGCGAACTCGTATCATGTCCAATGGAAGCCCCAAAACTTCTGCCACAGATTGAGCAACAACTGTGTCGGAACCCTGACCAATATCAGCAGCTCCTGTATGGATTGTTACTCCACCATCCATGTCAATTTTCAGATGAACAGTGGCATGAGGGAACTTGTTAGGATCCCAATGAATCGGCAATCCACTTCCAGAAATGAAGAAACCACAACCGACTCCGATGCCATGACCTAATGGCAGTTTGCGAAACCGCTCATCCCAATTAGATGCTTTACGAACTTTTTCTAGACATTCTCTCATTCCTGTACTAGTGATTCTAAAACCTGTAATAGTCGCACTAAGAGGTGGTAGCAAATTGGCTAAACGAAAAGTCATTGGGTCAACCTGAAGTTTGTCTGACAAGTCATCTAGTCCCACTTCAAAGGCACAGCGTGAGTTAACAGCGCCATGACCCCGCATGGCACCACTTGCAGGTTTGTTTGTCCAAACTCTTGCACCGGTGTAATGGAATGCCCCAATCTCGTATGGAGCGGTGTGAAGAACCCCGTTGTAGTAAGTTGTAACATGACCGAATGAAGCGAAAGCACCCCCGTCAATCAAAGCATCAGTTTCAACTCCACAGAGTCGTCCCTGTGAATCAGCGTGAAGGTTCATTTCAATGTGTGAAGGGTGTCTACCTCGATTAACGAAGAAAACCTCTTCGCGGTCAAATGTAATTCTTACCGGCCGTCCTGATTTGCGTGATAATATTGCTGCGCACATCTCATGAGGAAACGGGTCAGACTTACCTCCAAATCCACCACCTACAAACGTTCTATAGACATTTATTTGGTGCATCGGGATTTCTAGTACATCAGCAAGTGATCGATGTAAATAGTGCGGCACTTGTTGTGGCGTATAGACAGTTAATCTTCCTCTTGGATCCCAATTTGCAACGGTTGCATGTGGTTCTGTAAAGCCGTGGTTAACACCACGAAAAGTCCAATTTGAATTGTGAGATGCTTCCGCATTCTCAGTCATTTTTTCTACTTCGCCAAACTCTTGGAAAACCCGCTTTTGGATATTTGCTTCACCAATGTGATATTTGCCTCGGTCATGAATTGGGTTTTCACTATCTTCCAATCCATCTTTCATATCGTGAATGCTGTCTAATACCTCGTATTCAACCTCAATGAGTTGTAGCGCATGCAGCGCAGTAGATTCATCTTCGGCTGCCACAGCTGCCACTAAATCGCCAACATGGCGGACTAAACTGATTGCTAAGGCGTGTTCATCTTTGGTGACAGGTAATACACCAAATGCATTGCTTGCATCAACTCCTGTTGCGATAGCAACGACACCATCCAGAGCTTCTGCAGCAGAGGTATCAATTGATTTGATTCGGGCAAAATGGTGCGGGGAACGGAGAATTTTCCCAATTAATTCGTTAGATAATCGAATATCGTCTCCATATTTTGCTTGTCCAGTAACTTTGTAGCGCCCATCTATCAAAGGGGTTCTATTGCCAATAGAGGTACTAGTGACTAGTTCATCGTGGCGGTGAGTACCCCATGGTTGAGACAACTTTCCGCCTTGACTCTTAGGTATCTTTTCATCATCTTGAAGGGTACTGAATTGGTCTTTACCTCCACTGCCTGGGCGGGAAAACGGTAATTTCCCCGGTTGCTGTTTGTAGCCAACCATTTCCTCTTCGTCAGTCATGCAAGTATCACCTGACTATGCGTCATCTCCCATGAAACCAGGATGTGGGTCGGAGTGTGGAGAGGTGGGGTTTGGGGTTGATTTCCCACTACGGAGTATCTCAGCAGCGGCTTGAATTGATTCAATAATTGGTTGATAGCCGGTGCAGCGACAAAGGTTTCCTTCTATTGCAGTCTTGATTTCAGCCTCAGAAGGGTTGTCATTTCCGTTTAGAAGTGCAGTAATCACAATTAAAAATCCAGGACTACAAAATCCACATTGGCTTCCACCGTAGATTGTAAAAGTCTCTTGGATAGGTGAGAGGTGGTGGCCGTCTGAGATCCCTTCAACAGTGGTTATTTCACAACCTTCGACTTCACTTGTTAATGTCAGGCAAGAGAGCCTTGGTTCACCATCCACAAGAACGGCACAACATCCACAAGTGCCCATGTCGCACCCTCTCTTGACTCCTAACATGCCGATTTGGTCACGTAATACATCAAGGAGAATGGAATCACTTGAAATTGATTCAGTGACTTTTTTTTCATTAACAGAAGCAACCCATTCACGCTTGCCTGCTTGAGGCAACATTGGAATACGATTTTGCTTTGACATGACAAAAGCCCATTGCCTACTCCGTAGGCATACTGACGAGTCCGCCTCCGTCTTTGATAGTTCGCCTTAGTGTTAGGATGCATTAGTTGTGGTTTGTTGTCAATTTATGTTCGCACATATACTGATTCATAATCCTCTTTTCCTGTAGGTGGTTCAATCCAATCTTCGTCTGCAGGAAGGACAAGTCCTTGTCCAATTTCATTGAGTGTTTCAGCCAAACTTTTCTGTTCTTGAGTTAACTCATCCCAAGGAATTTCTCCTCGGCGCAATCTTTTCCACTGTTTTAGAGTGCCAATAGAGCGTACTGAGCGAGCCCAAAGGAGAAGGTGAAGTCGAGCTGAAACTGACCAAAGAGGCATCAGAATGAAAGCCAATAATATCCAATTTATTTTTGTCACGTACGGCTCAATTAGAGGTAATAACCCATACAAATTTAGATTCCAAAGTGGGCTAGCCGGTGCAGCTAGTAAGAAGGCCACAGGGAATGAAACCAGTATCCACCAAATCGGAAGTAATGCAAAGCCTACTACAATTTTGTGAGTGCCAAGAGTATGATTCTCTTTCACAGACATTCTAGTTGCAATCGGTCCAGCGATACGGTATGGTGGCCACGAACCGATTAACGCGCCCCAAGTGATGAGCCCTGCCATGAATATCCAAGAACCGATTATTTGGAATACGGCTGAAATCAAATCAACTGCGCCTGGCCTTTTATCGCGGTCGTACAATTCATGTTCTTTCAGGTTATATTTTTCCATTTTTTGAGAGTGGTCGCTAACTCTTGACTTTAGGTTGACTGCTTGTTCTGGTTTGTGTTCAGATAACCATAGCCAAGCGGCACGGGCGCGTCTAGCGCCCATGACAGCTTCTGCATAGGTCGCTCCGGTTTTTCGTCCAAGCATTCTATTTCGATGTACTGATAGTAAGCCACGTGCCCGCCAAAGCAGTTTACGATCTTCCCATGTGTCAAGTCCTTGACTACTGCGTTGCAGTTCAGTACCTAGAGATTCAGTTACCGCATTTACCCATGCACGCTCAGCTGCGACATCAGCCCCAAACTCGGAAATTGCTTCTTCGCTGGGACTTGGCGCTCCTTCTTCACCAGGAAGAGGCGGCATGCTCATTGGCTGATGTACGGACACTAAGGCTCGCTCACGGAATCTACTGGCATCTGAATAGTGTAGACCAACAGGGACTAAAGAGGGCGCTTCTCCACCAGTTTCACGAGCCTTTACCAATGCTTTCAGCATTATTCGAGCAGGGCCTGTTTTGGTCTTTTGTGGTTGACTCATTAGATGTGAAATCCCCTCAGGATAAATAGCACACCAACCGTCATCACAAAGCACATCAGAAAGAGTATCAATAAGGCCTGTATTACCTCCAGTTGCAGATTGTTTAGAATCAGATGTCGCGGAGGTGTCTTGCCTTCTATAGACAGGTTTTGCACCAGCAGCCCGCATTAATTGGCCTAG